>JAATGT010000314.1 GCA_015654525.1 Bacteroidales bacterium | reverse complement strand
TGGTACACCATGAAGGGAATGTTATTGTTGTTTTGTCGCATACAAAACGTTCCCTTCTTTTTTTATATTGTAATAGCCCCTCAAAAAGTCAAGACGACTTCAATGATTAGAATTGAACGAAATAGGCTGCTATTCCTAACAGGATAAGAATAATTCCGGTGATTCTTTTTGCGTGATGTTCCAGAAAACTCAGATTCAGTTTGTTCACCCCTTTTAACCCCAGATAGACTAAAGCAAACATAAACAGCAAGGTCATAATTAAATATACTGCCGATACGACGAAGATTCCTGTCCAACCGAAATTTGCTGCCTGGAAATAATAGGCTTCAATCTCAATGCAGGGGGTTAGAAACATAGCAATACTTAACGAAGTCAGAATTGCAGTTTTAGATTTCTTATTTATTATAGCTTCATCGTTTAGATCAAAGTGATGCTTATGATGATGAGTTGAACGAAGATCAAGGATTAAATAGATAGCTCCAATAACAAGCAAGATTGTAGGTGCCACGATACTGGTTATTGAACTATAACTTTCGGATAATTTAATACCCACAAAACCCACAATAATTCCAATAACAATGGTGCTTACCATGTGTGAAAGTCCGGTGACGAAGGTGGCAAAAATAGACTCTCTGGTTGTCCACTTTTCAGTTTTCGAAATGGCAATTATCGGAATCCAATGATGAGGAATTAATGCATGAATTAAACTCAAAAGTAAACTACCCAGAAATATTTGCCACATTGTTTTTGTCCTTTTATTATTGAGATGTCTAGCTAGACAACTGAATTGCTTTATTGATTAACTTAGACTTACTAATAACGTCGTTGATTGAGTTTTGTTTTCGGTATTTGAATAGAATAGTTAAATCGAACGGATTTTGGTGTCGATAGTGAGAGTCTTATTGACCAAATCTGCTTTTTCCCAAAGCAATAATCCTACATGACGATTTATCTTTAATTCAGCCTCTTGTTCAAGCAAGAGGGCTGGGTAATAAACACACGAAGCTATTAAATCAAATATAGAGATCGTTGAGTTTATCTGTGCTAAACTTGCTAATTTCAGATTGATTTCATTTTTCGAGTTTGCTCCAAAATCCAGCAGTAAAGGTTTATCATTGTTTCCGTCAAAAGCAGACACTTGTTTTGAAAGGTCATAATAACGATATTTATCCGTAAGTTTTGATATCTCCTGATGACCAATATTTTGTTTCAACGAAATGATATCAGCAGATATAATGCCATCGAAAAACAGGGTTTGAGCAGACTCAACCGAATTATCATCAAGACAATAAAGATTTGTAATAAGATTTTGTTCATCTCTCTCCACTACCATTCTACGCAGAATTTTTTGAGGAGAACAAAAAGTTAATTGACTACCAATACGCATCATCATTGCGGATGTGACAACTTCCTGTTAATATTTAAAGACGACTGCTTTCCAAAAATGACAGGTGCACGATCAGGCTTTGGCAGTAAATTATATTCTTTTGGATCAGCTTTCTGTACCATTTTACGAAGACTGTCCTGAAGTACCGGGTTAAACTGGCGGAACAAGACAATACTGTCGACAGTGGCGTTTAATTTACCTCTATAAGCAGAACTACCCAGTAACTGACCGGAGACCGACTTAATTTTCAACTTCCGAATTGCTGGAAAGCGGAACGTATAGCGGCGCAACAAACTATCGTGATAAGCAGTTTTGTAAACACTATCTACCTTTCCGTTGGCGTAGTTTATTCGCAAAATAACTCGTTGCCTTATAGACGAATCTTCAGGAGCAATACGTAGAAGAAATTTTAAAATATAAGTATCACCATACATAAAACCCTGGTTTGGAAAGTCGAAATCAAGATGTGTTCGTGCAGAGTCTTTTGTTAGGATATACTTTGTGCGTTTTGACCAAACATTCACTTTTATTTTGGCAAGCTCAAGCGTATCAACAGCATGATACTTTCCTCCTTTAATCTCTTTCTGAAATTTAGTTAGTCGAACAGTTACATCATCATAAATTCGCCCAAACTTTTTTGGGTTTTTGGTGTACCACACCAAAGATGAATCAAATTGAGCCTGCGTGATTCCGTATTTTTTAAGTACAAAATTATAGTAAGGAGCTTTAGATGAATAACGGCTGTAACTTAGCCCTTTTTCTGACAGCAAAGCCTCTGTTTTGTGCATATCAACCAGAATCTTAGTCATGTTACTTTCATTCAGAACACCTCTTGGCCGACCATCGCAAGCCGACAAAAGCAGAAAGAATCCAAGGATCAAAACAATCTGAAAGATATTTTTACTCGGTAGATTGAACATGGTTGTCTTTTTTTGATTCGAGGCTGCTGTTTAATTCTTTGCGATAAAAGAGAAGAATTATTCCAACAGCCACACTAATAGCTGAATCGGCTATATTAAATACCGGGCTGAAGAAAATGGTCTCACCGGCAGCATTATGGATTAAGGGGAAATAAAGCATATCGACTACTTTCCCGTAAAATAAGGATGCATAACCACCGCCGTCGGGTAGGAAAGAAGCTACATGACCGTAGCTATCATCAAAGATTAAACCATAAAAGAGGGAATCGATGATGTTGCCCGCAGCACCGGCAAGCACAAGCGAAATGGTTAATATGTATCCGGTTTTGGCCTGCTTATTTATCAAATTGTGAATGTAATAAGCCAAAGCACCAACAGCAATAATCCGGAAAAGAGTAAGAAATAGTTTTCCAATAAGCTCCATGCCAAATGCCATCCCGTTGTTTTCTATGAAAAATATCTGAAACCAGCTACCGAATACATTGACGTGGTCACCCAATGCAAAATGGAGTTTGATGTAGATCTTTAATGCTTGGTCGACAAACAAAACAAGAAATATAAGTAGAATCGATTTTTTAGTTATTGACATGAAGAGACTAATTCGTAATTATTAATTTAGAATTTATATTAAACACTCCAGATACCGGTATTTCGGTAACTTTTTAAAACGCAAATTCGACAACAGACAATTGTCTTGTTGCCGAATCTTGTATGGTTGAATGTTTTATTTCTTTTCGTTCTTAGCTTCAATACTTAAGGTAGCATGTGGAACAGCGCGTAAACGTTCTTTCGGAATTAATTTGCCTGTTTCTCTACATATCCCGTATGTTTTATTCTGAACACGAACCAATGCAGATTGTAAATGTTGAATAAATTTCATTTGGCGTTGAGCCAAACGTCCTGCTTCTTCTTTCGAGAGCGTTGCTGCACCTTCTTCCAATACTTTAAAGGTAGGAGAAGTGTCCATTACATCATTTCCATCTAAATTAGAGATGGCATTGCGCAATTCTTCGTATTCTTTTTGCGCTTTTTCAAGTTTTTCGGTAATTAATACACGAAATTCTTCCAATTCAGCATCTGAGTATCTTGTCTTTTCAGCCATATTCATAATAATTTAAACAGTTATAAGAAGAAATGTTGCGTAAACTCTACTATTATCCATTTTTGATAATTGCCTGCGAAAATAGGAAATAAGTTCGGTTTTGACAATTATTTTCGTATTTAATTTTGTATAAGTTTTACTGCGCTTTTATTACTGACACTTTTACATTGTATTCGTCAAATTCAAGTTCAACAGCATCGCTTAATGCGGGTACTAACACAACTGAGTTGGCCAATGTTTGCGAAGCAATATAATTGGCATATTCTTTTACAGCAGCATGTATCTCGTCGCGACTTTCTATTTCCACGATAATCTTATCCACAATTTCATAACCATTCGATTTACGAATGTTTTGAATACGGTTGACCAGCTCGCGGGCAATTCCTTCGCGCAACAAATCGTCGGTTACCGTAATGTCGAGTGCCACGGTAAGTTTACCTTCATTGGCAACCAGCCAGCCCGGCATATCTTCGGTGGCAATTTCAACGTCTTCCAGTTCCAGTTTCACGTCGCCGGTTGGCAATGCCAGATTGTAGCTACCGTTTCGTTCTATCTCGCTGATTTCATGTTTGCCGAAAGCAGTCATGGCTTGTGCAATTTCTTTCATTTGCTTGCCATACTTTTTACCTAAGGTTTTAAAGTTTGGCTTGATCTTTTTGATCAGATTTTCCATGTCGGCATCGGGTGGAATTACTTCCAGTTCCTTGATGTTGACTTCAGCTTTTACCAAATCGGCAATGTATACCATTTGTTGATACGAAGTGGTATCCTGAGCAGGAACAACAGCTTTTGACAAAGGCTGACGTACCTTTTTATCGGCCTTGCGACGCAATGCCAATATCATGGACGAAGTTTGTTGCGCCAGCTGCATGCATGCTTCCAGATTACTGTCGATCAATGCCTCGCTATAAGATGGAAAATCGGCCAAATGGACAGATTCTGTCTGATCTTTTCCGGTTACAGCATTCAAATCGAGGAATAAACGATCGGCAAAGAAAGGTGCAATAGGAGCCATCAGGCACGACACAGTTTCCAGACAAGTATAAAGTGTCTGATAGGCCGAAATTTTATCTTCATCATACTCCCCACCCCAATACCGTTTCCGGTTCAGACGCACGTACCAGTTGCTAAGGTTTTCACCCACAAAGTCGGAAATAGCGCGTCCGGCACGGGTTGGCTCGTAAGTTTCGTAATATTCGGTTACGTCTTTGACCAATGTATTCAGCAATGAAATAATCCAACGATCAATTTCAGGACGTTTTTCCATTGGTACCTCAGCTTCTGTGTAAGTGAATTTGTCCACGTTGGCATATAGCGAGAAGAACGAATAGGTATTGTATAATGTCCCGAAGAATTTACGACGAACTTCATCGATACCTTCGGTGTCGAATTTCAGGTTATCCCAAGGCGACGCATTGGTCATCATATACCAGCGAAGCGGATCGGAACCGTATTTTTCGATTGCAATAAACGGATCAACACCATTGCCCAAACGTTTCGACATCTTATTGCCGTTTTTGTCTAAAACAAGCCCGTTAGAAATAACACTTTTGAAAGCAACCGAACCACGAACCATGGTACTAATGGCGTGGAGAGTGAAAAACCATCCTCTGGTTTGGTCAACCCCCTCACTGATGAAATCGGCTGGAAAATTGCTCCCACTATCAATCAGCTCCTTGTTTTCGAACGGGTAATGTAATTG
>JAATGT010000119.1 GCA_015654525.1 Bacteroidales bacterium | reverse complement strand
TATCAAATTCGGCATATAATGCTATATCAAAATTTGTTTTTGGGGCATTTGGAATATTGATCCCCACTTCAATTTTTTTGATTTCGGGTATTGAATGAATTAGATTTTCCAGTTCATATTTGATAATTTTGGCATTTTCATTTTTAGATTTTCCTTCAGCATTTTCGGCCAAGCCAAAAAAAACAATGTGTTTGATCATAACTTTGTGTTTGTTTAATTATTTTGTTTTTTAGTCTAGATAACTTTGAAAGATATTATTTGCAAATAACTTTATAGCTTTTATTGTCTATTTTCAGAAAATAAAGGCCTCTTCGCGTTGGAATAAAAAAATGTCCCTGTGTTAAATATCCATTAAGTAATGGCTGACCAGTGAGAACAATTAATTTAATTTTATTTGAGCCTTTGATGATTGTAATGTATATTCCTTCGGAAGTTGTACTGAAACTTACATTTTCATTACCGGAAGTTGTAGTGTTATTCCCAGAAGAGATATCATTATCTCTCCTTTGACCCAGTCACCTTGAATACCATCAACCCTGATTACAGTGTTTTGATTTGTAGAATGAGAATCTCCTTTTGATGTGTTTTGTGCAAAGATAGTTGCAACAAAAGTCACCAAAATAGCAGAGTAAATATTCTTTTAATCAACATAATTGTAAAACTGTTCTCATTGATAAAGCTTAAGATTCATTTTTCATTCTATCTGGATAATCAACTGTATAATGTAAGCCTCGGCTTTCTTTGCGTAGCAAAGCTTGTTTTATAATTAAATAAGCGATACTGATAACATTTCTAAGTTCACATATTTCTCTTGAAACTACCGATTTTTCAAATAAATGCTCGGTTTCACGATACAGAATTTCCAATCTGTTCATAGCCCGTACTAATCGTAAATTAGATCGAACGATGCCTACGTAAGTGCTCATAATCTGTTCAACCTCTCTAAAACTTTGGGTAATGAGTACCATTTCTTCAGGGAGAGAAGTGCCTTCATCATTCCATTCGGGGATAGATTCATTATATGCCAATTTATCAATTACTTTTATGGCATCTTTCACTGCTGCATCTGCATATACAATTGCTTCAAGCAATGAGTTTGATGCCAGTCTATTAGCTCCATGAAGCCCTGTGCAAGAGCATTCGCCAGCTGCATACAGACGATTAATTGAAGTTCTTGCATCTAAATCAACAACTATGCCACCGCATAAATAATGTTGAATGGGTGAAACAGGAATGAAGTCTTTCGTGATATCAATGCCTAATTCTAAACATTTTTTATAAATGTTTGGAAAATGTTTTTTAGTTTCTTCGGCATTTTTATGAGTTACATCAAGATAGATAAATGCATGTCCGCGAATCTTCATTTCGTTGTCAATGGCGCGTGCTACTATATCACGAGGTGCTAATGAACCGCGTTCGTCATATTTTTGCATGAACTCTTTTCCGTCTTTACCCCTCAATACAGCTCCATAGCCCCGTATTGCTTCTGTAATTAAATAAGTAGGACGTTCGCCTGGTTGATATAGCCCTGTTGGGTGGAATTGAACAAATTCCATATCTTTAATTACACCTCGTGCGCGGTGTACCATAGCAATTCCATCTCCTGTAGCGATTTCCGGATTTGTAGTTGTGGAATATACACTTCCAATTCCTCCAGTGGCAAGTAGGGTTACTTTCGATAAGAAAGTGTGAATGTGGTTGGTGCTCTGATTTAGTACATACGCTCCATAACATTCAATATCTGGTGTGTGATGTGTTACTACTTGTCCTAAATGATGCTGGGTTAGGATTTCAATAGCAAAATAATTCTCAAAAACTTCAATTTCAGGATGTGATTTTACCTGACGAATCAAGCTCTCCTGTATTTCATATCCTGTATTGTCCTTGTGATGCAGAATCCGATGTTCTGAATGTCCGCCTTCACGATGCAGGTCAAAAAGTCCATCTTCATTTTTATCAAAATCAATTCCCCAGTTGATAAGTTCATTGATTTGCGATGGAGCTTCTCTAATTACTTTTTCTACAGCTGCTAAGTTACAATGTCCATCACCAGCTATCAATGTATCTTCAATATGTTTTTCGAAAGTGTCCGGCTCATAAGTTACCGAGGCAATTCCTCCTTGAGCATAAGAAGTATTCGTTTCACTGAGCGTTGTTTTACATAGCAAAGCAACTTTTCCATAATGAGCGGCTTTTAGAGCAAAGCTTATACCTGCCATACCACTACCAATAACTAAAAAATCAAATTTACGTGTCATCTTCTTAATTTAAATAAAGAAAATTTACTGTATTTGTATGTGACAGATACAGCCTAAATATGTTGAAAAAAATATGAGCAGTAGTGTTTAGTTACTGCTCAATTTTTGGAATTATCTATATATCCTTAATATAAACTCTTCTTTTTTTGTGGTTAATATTTTCAAAACTTCCCCATTGGGATGACATTCGCATATTGCTTTCAAGTTCGGGATTACTTTCCGCCAGTTTGTACCCGTTTTTTGCAAAGTGTGGCATTAAGTCAGCAAACATGATCGAATTTACACCTTTACTCTGATAATCCGGATGCACTGCCATAAGGTAAAGATCGACGACTGTGTTTTTACGTAAAGCACTCAACATGTAATACCAACCGAATGGAAATAGACGTCCTTTAGCTTTCTGCAATGCTTTTGTAAAACTAGGCATTGCAATTCCAAGAGCAATAACATCATCTTTTTCGTCTACAACTATTGATATAGTGTCCAACCTGAAAACACTAAAATATAGTTTAATATAAAACGCAATTTGTTTGTCATTTAGTTTGCTAAAGCCATACAAATCCTGATAACATAGATTTAGTAAATCAAATATTTTTGATGCGTACCTGTCAACAACTTCTTTTCTGGTTTTGAAATATTTTGGCGTTAAATTATATTTTTGTTTAACTATCTCTGCGATTCTGAAGTACTTTTCAGGAAAAACACTTGGAATTGTAATCAGAAATTCATCCCAATCCATATCTTTTACAAATCCATATTTCTCAATGTGTTCTGGATAATATGGATAGTTATAAATAGTCGCTAAAGTTCCGGGTTTGTCATGACCCTCAACCAGAGTACCTTCTTTGTCGAAATCAGTAAATCCAAGCGGACCATGAATAGAAGTCATGCCTTTTTCTTTCGACCAAGTCACTGCAGTATCAAATAGTGCTTTTGAAACTTCTAAATCATCAATAAAATCAATCCAGCCAAAACGGGCGTGTTTTTGATTCCAGGTATCATTCCCTATCGGATTAATTATAGTCGCAATTCTCCCAACGATTTTATTCTCTTTGTAAGCCAAAAAATATGCTGCTTCGCAAAAATCCAGTGCCGGATTCTTCCCTTTTGTCAAGTTCAGCAAATCATCCATTGCAAGTGGAGGAGCTGCAAACTCACATTCTTTATAAAGATTAATACCAAACCATATAAATTTTTTTAATTCTTTCTTTGATTTTACCTCAAGGATTGATACAGACATATTTTATTTGAAATTTAATTTTACTAGAAAAATCGTGTAAAATAACAGAAAATAATCCCAACGACCAAGATTTTAAAGCTATTTTCACAATTTTGAATTTTACGGTCGGTTTGTTAACCAACCGTTTTTTTATTTTTATTTTGGAATTATTACAAGATTCCTAATCACCGAATTAATAAAGAAAACAACTTACTTTATTCAGAGACATTTCCTGTTCTTTTCAAAACTCCCCAACTCACAAGCTCGCCCTTTATAGCTCTTAGATATGCCTTTAGTAGAACAAAGAATAATATTTGCCTATACACAAATCGTTGAACAAACAAGTAAAGTGTTTTTTTAAGATTAAATTTCTGATTGTCGTAATGATATGCTAATGATGCAATCAAGCAATCAATAAAATAATAAAGTAAGTAAAAGAAAATGTATTGTTCCGCATCGTGTGTAAATAGTCCAGCTATAAACAATATGTCAACGAGCGGAGAGAATAGTGGAATTATAAAATTAAAAATAAGTAAATTAGGTAGAGCAATCAATCCAATATTTGGTTTTTTGAAACTAAACAATAAATCACGATGTTTCCAAAAACTTTGCATCATACCAAATGTCCAACGTGAACGCTGTTTCATAAACATGTTTAGTGTTTCTGGGGCTTCGGTTAGTGCTAGTGCGTCATTACATGTTTTAATCACATAACCTGCACGCAGCATGCGTAAAGTAAGATCGCAATCTTCGGCTAAGGTGTCGGTCGTAAAACCCTCAATTTTTTCCATAGCAGATTTTCTGAAAGCACCAATGGCACCTGGTACAACCAGAATTGCATTTACGGCATCATAGGCACGACGGTCAAAATTCTGACTTGTGGTATATTCTATTGATTGCCAATTTGTAATCGTATTTAAAGTATTCCCAACCCGAACATTTCCAGCCACAGAGCCTACTTTTTCATTTTCGAAGAATGGTATCATTTTAGGAATTGCATTTGCTGGTAAAATTGTATCGGCATCAATACAAACCAAAATCTCACCAGAAGCATATTCAATTCCAAAATTAAGTGCTGCGGCTTTTCCTCCGTTAGTTTTAGTAAGAACTTTTACTTTACTGTTGTTTTCAAACGCAGTCTTTACAATATTGAATGTGTTATCTTTAGAGCCGTCATCGACAAATATAACTTCAAAATCAGGGTATTCTGACTTAAGAAGATAATTGACCGTCCGTATTGCATTTACTTCTTCGTTAAATGCAGGGACGATAATACTTACTTTTGGCAGATAGTTTAAATTTTTAGTTTTCTTGTTTTTTTCTTTATAGTGTTGGAATATAGCAAAGAATCCAATAGATAATAGTCTTAGTGTAATTAATACAATGGCAACAATAAAGAAACCATCCAGAAAATGTTCCCAGATAAATGTCAACGTGAAGAATATCAAGTCAAGAGTATCCGTAAATTTAAATTGGCTTTTAACTTCAGGCATAACCTGATCACGCGTTTTGTCCATCAACGCGGATGTTGTCACAAATTCATAACCATGTTCTCTATAATAATCAATTATATAGGGTAAAGCTGCCACTGTTTCGGATCGGATACCTCCTGCGTCGTGCATCAGCATTATATTCCCGTCATTTATACGCTTTATGGCTCTTGAAATAATGGAGTCTTTAGTTACATCTTCTTCCCAGTCATTGGTATCGATAAATGAAGTCACGCTGATAAAACCTTCGTCATGGGCTATGGATAAGCCTCTGATCTGGTTTAAATTTGTGGGTTCGGCATCGTTTAGCGAAGGTGCACGGAACAATAAGGTAGAATGTCCCAGAATACTTTCAATTAACAGCCGGGTTGATCGAAGTTCTATTCTCTCCCGATTGTCCGAAGTCATATCTAAGTCGGGGTGAGTGTAGGTATGATTCCCTATTTCATGTCCTTCCTGATACTCTCTTCTCAAGAGCGGGATATTGTTTTGAATATTTGCACCGATTACAAAGAAGGTTGCAGGACACTTCTTCTCTTTTAATATATCTAAGATCTTAGGCGTATATTCGGGATTAGGACCATCGTCAAATGTGAGAGCAATCTTTTTTGGGTTTTTTGCTCCGAATCTCTTCAACAAAAATGAACTGGGAAGCGACAGATATTTCTCATCTGTAATTAGCTGATCATAGTTGTTGAATTCGAATTTTGTAAGTCCATGGTTTGGTTCATTTATCATTTCCAGTATTTCGCCTTTACCTTCGTAGTTTACGGCTAATATTGAATTGATATGTTCAAACTTCTTATAATTAAATGGCTTTAATCGCAGGAAGTTGATATCCAGATTTTGCGAATAGTAATCCCAGATGCGTTCATCTTCAGAACCTAAATACCAAAGAGATACTCCGGCTGCATTATAATCCTGAGCTGTACGAATAATGTTGAATGTGCCGGCAGCGTCGTTGCAATGGGCTTCGTGTTCGGCTCCATTGTCGTCGGTGTAATAAAGGGTCAGGTCTGATTGACTAAAGTTAAAGTAAACCGGTTCATTCCGTTCTTTGGCCATAGAGATTAGTCCCTGGTAAGTGATTTTGGTTCCGGATTTTCCTTTTTCCCAGTCACGACCATAGGATGCAACGCAGACCACAATTTTTTCGGATGCTACCTCTCTCATGGCTGCATCAATTGATCTTTCTACAAAGTTTAATGACGAAATACTGCCGGGAGGATCATCCGGAGCATGTTCATCGTAAGCCATTAAAAAGATAAAGTCGTAGTATTGAGCTATATCTTTATAGCTAACACCTTCATCGGTAGGGTTAATGTCAATCGTTGTGATGTAGCCGTCGGCATGGAGTGTGGTGGATAACTCCTTCGAGAACTGTAGCATATAGGGGTGTGCTCCTTTGGGTAGATTCTCAAAGTCAATATTAATCCCTTGAAAATCATTTTTCTCCAATAGGTTTTTGATACGCGATATCAGGGTTCTCCGTGTTCTGGAGTTTTTGAGCATTATGTACGTGCTGTCTCCGTTCCAACGTTTGTTGAAAAAGTTACTCAACATTGGTACAACAGCCACTTTATGGTTCTGAATAAAGTCCAGGGTTTCATTCTGGATTCTTACATCCAGATTTCCTTTGGCATCTTTTTGGAATATCCATTCGGGCAACACCATATTCATATGGTTGATATTCTTATGCAAAGAGATGGATGAGTTTAAATCCCAGTTTACATAAAACCCTGCTCTGACGGGTAGAAACTTGGCAGCCGCAGGGATGTGTTTAATATGCAGCTTATTCTTACTTGTTCTTTTATATTTTCTTCTGTATCGTTCCAAATGCTTTGCAAATGCAATTTGTTCATTTCTTGATATATAGGCTTTAGATTTATCTGCATTGATATCAGGTAGTTTCTTTGCATTGTAAGTGAGTACTTTCAGGTCATAACTACGCTTATTGAACAATGATATGGCTACAGAAGCCATGATAACCAATAAAAAAACGATCAGAATCCGTACAAACCAAACAAAACTCTTCCAGCGAGTTGACGAATTTGTTTGAAAAATCTGTTTTTGCATATTGATAAATTTAGTTTCTATTTAAATAAAAAAACTTTGCGATATATGTTAGTTGATATAATTGGCCGAATTGATAGTATCAAAGGTAGAAAATTATTTTTGTTCGAGCAATACCACATTTTCTACATGGTGCGTATGTGGAAACATATCAACAGGTTGTACGGCTGCTACTTTGTATTTGCTGTCGAGTAAATACAGATCCCGGGCCTGAGTTGCCGGGTTGCAACTTACGTATATGATGCGCTTGGGTTCGGCAAAGAGTATAGCGTTGATCACGTCCTCATGCATCCCTGCGCGTGGTGGGTCGGTGATGATAACGTCGGGTTTGCCGTGTTTTTCAATAAAGGCAGCATTCAATATATCTTTCATATCTCCGGCATAAAACAGCGTATTGTCAATGTTGTTCAGTCTGGAATTGACAAAAGCATCTTCGATGGCTTCGGGAACATATTCAATGCCAATGACCTGTTTGGCCTGATGTGCGACAAAGTTAGCAATGGTTCCGGTTCCGGTATAAAGGTCATACACTAATTCATTGCCGGTGAGTTGTGCAAAATTACGTGCAATCTTATAAAGCTCATAGGCTTGCTTGGAGTTGGTTTGATAAAATGATTTTGGTCCGATTTTAAACTTCAAACCTTCCATTTCTTCGTAAATGCATTCGTTGCCTTTGAAAACCAGTATCTCCTGATCGGTAATGGTATCGTTTGCTTTGGAATTAATGACGTATAGGAGCGAAGTTATTTGAGGAAATTTATTAGCAATGTGTTGTAAAAGTGCTTCTTGTACTTCTTTGTCTTCGTAGAAAAACACCATAATAACCATCAGTTCTCCGGTAGAAGTAGTACGTACCATCATAGTACGTAAGAATCCTTCCTGATTACGTAAATCAAAAAAAGTCAGTTCGTGTTCTAAAGCATAACGCCGCACTTCATTTCTAATTTCGTTTGAGTCTTCGGTTTGCAACCAACACTTGTTGATGTCGAGTACTTTGTCAAACTGACCCGGAATGTGAAAGCCAACGGCATTCATGGTTTCAAAAACCTTTCCTTCGGCTATTTCTTCGTTTGTACGCCAGCGTTTGTTCGAAAAAGTGAACTCCAGCTTATTGCGGTAGAATTCGGTTTTAGCCGAACCTAATATAGGTGTTACCTCGGGTAAGTCTATTTTGCCAATACGGGTGAGGTTATCCACAACCTGTTTTTGTTTGTAACGAATTTGTTCGGAATAGGGGAGTATCTGCCATTTGCAGCCACCACAAATGCCATAATGTTCGCAAACCGCTTCGGTTCTGTTTTTGGAGTAGCTATGAAAAAAAATAGGACGTGCTTCCATGAAGTGGCTCTTTTTACGGGTTACCTGCAGATCTGCCACATCGCCCGGCACAACGAATGGAACAAACACAACGATGTCATTTACCTTTGCAATGGCTTTGCCTTCAGCTGCAATATCGGTGATGGTTACATTGGTAAGGATGGGGTGCGGTTTCTTTGTTTTAGCCATTTTGAATCAGTTGTCAATAGTTGCGATAATGTTGTGAAGTCGATAGTTTTTCGGAGTGCAAAAATACAACATTTATTCGTATTTAAATGAAAACGCAACCGCTGTTGACAGTTGCGTTATGCTTTATATACAATTAGATCTGTTATTGTTTTAATAATCTATAGCTTAAACAGTCTGTTATAAGAATAATAAGAACCCGTCAATGAAATAAAATAGTCCGACAATTCCAATTCCCATAGCCATATACCACAGGTATTTGCGCTTGATTAATGCACCAATGGATGAAAGCAGTATGGAAATCTGTAGGAAGATGACTGCCATACCAAATGCCTGAGAATGCTTCTGTGCATCATCGCGTATTGATTCAAAATGTTCGGCTTCTTTTTTTATATCGGCTTTTTCTTTTTCATATCTTTTGGATGATTCTTCGTAGCTGTCGATTTTCTTTTGATAAGCATCTAGTGCCGAAACTTCGGATTTTGAAAACCGTTTGGTGTCCAGTTCAAGTACATCTTTTTGTGTCTCATAAAGATACAGCTTGATACTCTTACTTTCGAAATGTGACCATTTGTTCGAAGCCTGTTCCTGACTAAGCATAGATCGGGTGGAATAACCACCTCCTTTGAACGTTGACAGGGTAGCTGCCACAGCAAATATGATAGTGGTTAAGGCTAAGTAGTTCAACCATGGATCTTTTTTTTCTTCTGCCATATATTTTTTTTTGGTGTGCAAAAGTAATACATTTAATAGTTACCTCAATTTTGTCTTATACTTAAAAAAGCTTATAGATTAGATGTCGAACTTTATTTTGTGTGAAAACGTAACGGTTTGCTCCGGCATGTGAATCGAATAAACGTTTGTTGTTTAATTATTTCATTGCTGTCATTGAATATTACTAACAGCTGAAATTATTGTTTTGTTCGCATAATTGAAGCTAATATATTTACCTCTGTCCTATTCCTGTCGCTAATGTAATTCAATAATCAATAAAGAAAGAGAGCAGATAAAAAATAACTTAATTTTATAGTAGAATTAAGTGATATAATTAGAATTAACTATCTTTGCGTCTACATGTCAGGCCTTGAATTTCACTCGCCTTTCATGCCAGATAATAATGGTGCGAAAAAGCATAATTAAGGCTTTGATTAAACATTTACCACAACATCGGAATCGTATGACTGATAATGCATCATCTGAATTAAAAGAAAAGGCCGCTGAATGGGTGAGGCGGGTGGATGAAAGGGGAGGTGAGAGCTCTTCGGAAGCCGAAAGCTTGTGCCTGATCAGGCAGCTCTTGGACAATCAGCTTTTGTTGGAAAAACAAAACGAGGAACTCCGCATTTCCAATGCCAGCATAACACAGGAGTATGAAATCTATCAGGATATAGTAAACAATCAGCCGGTAGGTGTTTACCGCATTCGGGTGTTTCCAAGGTCGAAATGGTCGAAAAATATATGGGATGTTGACAATCCTCCATATAGGATGGAGTTGGGCAGCGACCGGTTTTATGAAATAATGAGCGTGAGTCGTAGCCGGTTTGAGCAAAATCCATTTTTTATTTTAGAAATGATACACTCGGAGGACGCTTTGGACTTTATGAGTAGGAATGAAACGGCTAATCTGTTGCTTATTCCATTTGACTGGGAAGGGCGCTTGGTTGTTGATGGGAAGCTTACGTGGATACGGCTGGAATCCCGCCCCAGAGTATTGCCGGGTGGTGATGTGATTTGGACAGGGTTGTTATATGACATCACTGAGACAAAAAATACCAAAGAGGCGTTAATAGCTACCCGGTTAAAACTAGATGGTATTGTAGAGGCAGTGCATGTTGGCATTGTGGATATAAACATGCTGACGGGTGAGGTCACTTTTAATCAGGGATACCCCAAGATGTTGGGATATGCCTTTGATGAAGTAGATAACCTTTTAAAGACGTCTACTCCCGGAGGCTGGAGGGCGCTTGTCCACCCTGATGATATAAAGACAACGTTAGAAACACACGCACGCTACATGGAAAGTAATATGCCCTATTATGAGAATGAATGCAGACTAAAACATAAAGATGGTCATTGGGTGTGGATGTATCAGCGAGCGAGTCTTACAAGTAAAACTCCCGACGGTAAACCATTCATCATATCAGGTATTCATACCGACATTTCACACAGAAAACAGTTAGAGAAAGAGCTGACGGAATTGAATAATGACTTGGAAAAACGTATTGCCTATCGGACCGCCGAGCTGAATGATATGAACTCGGCGTTGCAGCTTACCGAAGAAAAATTCCGTACAGTGGCCGATTTTACTTACGATTGGGAATACTGGGAAAGTCCCGAAGGGAAGCTTATTTATATGTCACCCTCCGTAGAGCGAATTACGGGTTATACAGTAGAAGAGTTTATTCAGAATCCAGGATTATTTAATGAAATCATTTATAAAAATGATATTGAAAGCTGGGAACGTCATAAGATGCAACGGTGCCCCAATGCACCTAACGATACAAGCATAGAATTAAATATCAGGATAATAAAAAAAGGAGGACAGATACGGTGGATGGTGCATGTGTGCCGGAGCATCAATGTAGATGGTAAATATCTGGGAATACGCGTTTCCAATCGGGATATAACGGAAAAAATAGAAGCTGAAAATAACTTGCTGCGGGTTACTGCCGAGGTAGAAAACAGTGAGCGAAATAAATTGTCGGCCGAGTTGCACGACGGCATGGGACCATTACTCTCACTGGTAAAAATGTATTTTCAATGGTTTTCAGAAACTACCGACAGTGGAAAGATAGATATGATTAGCCAGAAAGGAAATGAAAGTATCGAAGCTGCCATTCAGCTCACCCGCGAGATGGCCCGGGGGCTTAGTTCCCAGCTGCTTCTGAAATTCGGTTATGTTGTTGCTGTCATCAATTTTACAAAACAGATTAATGCAGCCAAGAAAATAAATATTAATTTTGTATTCAACAAAGAGGACCGGTTTAGTCATTTTCAGGAAATAAATCTTTACCGGATAACCACCGAACTAATAAAAAACACGCTGACTTATGCACAGGCCACTCATATTCGTATTATTTTTAATATAGATATAATTAAGGACAATATTACACTCTCTTATGAAGACGATGGTGTAGGGTTTGACTGGTTGCAAATTGAAAAATCAGCTTCGGGTTTGGGTTTGATGAGCATCGAAAACCGGGTGCGGCTGATGCGAGGAACACTCAAACTCGAATCGAAAAAAGGAGCCGGCATGAAAGCTTTTATCGATTTTCCGATAGAAGAGCAGGCTGTTGGTGTGGAATAGTTCTGATATTTATCGGTTAAGGAGAGGCGTTTATTTGGAGAGACATAACTAACCGGCATGAACTGTTTTTTCTGAAACTGATCTGATGGTGCATAGTGGTGGTGGACTGTTCTCTGATTAAGAATTAAAAAAAGAAGACGAACTTTATTTTTTGTATTCTTTGTGTCCTGGCAACAAAGAATGTGTGATGTTTAAAACTTAGTGTGACTCTGTTTGCTAAATCACTTAGAGGTAAGCTGTCTTTATGTCCGGTACTATGATGTATTGATTGGACTAGCGTCCATAGCTTTGAATAAAAACAGTTAGTTGACAATAATATAAAAAAATAACCGGAGGAAACTCCCCCTAATGGCAGTTGATATATGTATGAAATTATACTCGTTGATGATCACTCTTTGTTTCGCGAGGGGATTAAACTTCTGATAGAAACCGAAGGACTGGGGGTTGTGATGGCCGAAGCCGAAAATGGACAGGAGTTTCTGGATTTACTATCCACACACAAGCCGGATTTGGTAATTCTGGATATAGCCATGCCAGTGATGGGAGGTATGGAGGCCACTAGAAAGGCCAAGGCAATGTATCCTGATTTAAAAATACTAGTACTTACCATGCTTAACGAAGAAACTAACTATCTGGACATGGTACATGCCGGAGCAATGGGCTTCATACTCAAAACGGCAGGTAAACATGAATTGGAAAAAGCAATAAAAGCAATAAAAGGAGGTGAGAGTTTTTACTCTGCCGATTTGCTGCGCCGGATCATACTAAACCAGCATGCCAGTCAGGATGTCGGTACTGCATTGACCGATACTTCCGATGTCCGGCTAACTGAAAATGAACTTGAAGTATTACGCTATTTTTGTCAGGGTTTTACGGTGTCCGAAATTGCAGCGCGCATTTTTCGTACTGTAAAAACCGTAGAAGCCCGACGCTCTTCATTACTCCACAAAACGAATTCTAAAAATACAATCAACCTCATATTGTATGCTATTAAAAATAAACTGGTAGAAGTTTAGTTCGGCCAATGCTTTGGTTTCTGCTTTTGATTAAAGTAAATACTCGTGATTGTCGCTGTTCTTAAGTTGCCATTATGTGGTAATTTATGTAATTTTGTATTACTTATTTCTCTGGGCGCTACCTGATTGACTAAACTGGTCTCGCCCTGTGTCCTCCTTCTTTATACAGCTCGCTGTGTTGCTTTTGTACTATGGTATATATCCGGGCTTTTCTTTAAAGTTTTTAAATATACTTAGTTTCTCAACGTAGTTTTATCTTCAAATTGGCATAATAATTAGGGTTTACACTAATAAATTTATAGGGTTTCCCATCTTGCATGATTGCACAATGATCAATTATCTTTGAATGTAGATTTAATTAGTGAATAGAACGGAGATTTTCACTCACAGGATTCTCATTTAGAGCGATAAATAAACGTAGAAGTCCTCCTGTAAACTTACAGTATAGAGTATATTATTTTGCTTACAACAGGAACTGCCTTATTTATTTAGTTCTATAATGTAGAAACTGTGTTGAAACTCTTTGGTATATGGGTATTAAACAAAGAATACTTGCCGTATGCCTACGACAAGGTAGCATAGAGTAAAGAAAGTTTCCCGTAAACTTACGGCGAGGTGACTTAGAGTAAAGAAAGGTTGTCGTAGGATTACGGCAGGATGACTTAGAGTAAAGAAAGGTTGCCGTAAACTTACGGCAGGTTGACTTAGAATAAAGAAAGCCTTCCGTAGGGGTGCGGCTTAAAAACTTGAAACAAGGATGATTGAATGAAGGCTTGAATACTGTCGGCTAAATAATGTGTTAGCCGCACTGTAAGTTCGGCCACTGATGAATGATGGGGATTATCATACTTGTTTTATATAGAATATCCGGGTAAATAGTTACATGCTATGAATTGGTTTATATTAAAAACTCATTCCAGCATAAACGTCCGGATAGAAATTTTGCTTAGTGATGAATATTTTTTTTCTAATAGTATAAATCATAAAGGTAAGAAACAATGAAAACAATAAAAATTAATCTGCCGTATCTTCACAACGAAGAGCACTTTCAGTTTCCCACCGAGTTTAAAGATCTGGTAAACTTGTATAAGGCTGGTACTATTGATATCGAAGAGCTGTTTAAGGCTTTCCTGATTCTTTATGCACAGGAATATGAAGCGCTTAATGTGGTACGTAAGACAATTAGCACCGAAGAGTTGGGCAAAATTGATAAACAGCGTAATCAGATTTTCAGAGGATTTGTCGATGGTGTGAAATCAAATCTTAATAGTCCAGACGAGCAAATCAATTTGGCCGCCAGGCGGTTGCAACTTGTATTGGATCAGTATGGTAACATTGCCCGAAAAACTTATGATGATAAAACTCCTGCTATTTATAAACTAATACAGGAAGCACGTACAACCTATTTGGCTGATATTACTTTGTTGGGACTAATCAACTGGATTAATCAGTTGGAAACTATAAATCTCAGCTTTGATTCCATGATGAAAGCCCGCTATGCCGAGGATGCAGCCAAAACCGAGCTCCAGATGAAGCAGGTGAGGCTACTGATAGATGCTTCTTATCGCGCTATAGCCGACCAGTTGGATGCTTTGATAAAAGTAAATGGAGTTGCTAAATATGAAGCGTTTGTCAAAGATTTGAATGTGCGGGTAGATCGATACAACAAAATTATTGAACAACGCAAGGGGCGTAACGAAAAAGATGACGATAAACCTGAAGAAACAAAATGATGCAAAATATAAATAGCTATAAAACAAGAAAGAGTGGATATATAGTCACTCTTTTTTGTTTTGTAAAGTAGCTATCTGTTGGAATACATAGTAAAATGAAATACCTTTCCTGTTTGTTTTTTTTTGCCGATTGGGTCTTAGTAACAATATTTTATTGATACTAAGATTCATGAAAGCAAAATAAACTTCAAATCTGATTCTTTTCATGCTGGTTTCTACCTTGGCCGGTAGCGGCACTAGTGGTTCGGATAATGGTAATAGTGTGTTTGCCAGCTTTTCCTACCCTGTTGATTTAAAATTAGATGCTTTCGAAAATCTTTATGTTACCGCTACTGCTAATTATGACAATGCTACTGTTGG
>JAATGT010000183.1 GCA_015654525.1 Bacteroidales bacterium | reverse complement strand
GGAGTTGTCTGGCGAGTTTGACAAAATGCCGGGCTACACCATTGGCTTTTCTCAACCGATCTTTGATATGGTGATGGATCAGATTGCCGGAGCTCACAGCGATCTGGCGATAAAGATTTTTGGCGATGACCAACAGGAAGCCCGCCACATGGCTGAAAAGGTTGCCAAAACCATTCGCACCATTCACGGAGCCGAAGACGTGATTATCGATCAGGAAGCTCCACTTCCACAATTGCAAATTCATGCTGACCGGGATAAAATAGCCATGTACGGGCTCAATGTGTCGGACGTTGCGGAACTTATCGAGGTAGCTGTGGGAGGAAAAGCCGTTTCGCAGGTTTTTGTTGGCGATAAAGTGTACGACATTATTTGCCGCTACGACGAGGACAGTCGGAGCACACCCGAAAAAATCGGAAACCTGATGCTTACCTCTTCCAGTGGGATAAAGATTCCGCTGTCGCAGGTGGCCGAAGTGAAACTAACCACGGGTGCCAGCACCATTACCCGCGAGATGAATAAACGCTATCTGGCCATCCGGGTAAACCTGCGGGATGTGGACCTGACCTCATTTATGAAAGAAGCACATACCCGAATAGACCGGAATGTAAAGTACGACCACGAAAAATTCAATATTCAATGGGGAGGTCAGTTCGAGAATCAGGTGCGTGCCTACACCCGCCTGGCATTTATTGTGCCCTTGTCACTCATGATTATTTTCTTGCTGCTGTATGGCGCATTCGGTAAACTCCGACAGGCTGCCACGCTGATGGGAATTATTCCGCTGGCCTTGTTCGGGGGCATGCTGGCTCTCAATGTGCGTGGTATGACGCTCAATGTATCTTCAGCGGTTGGGTTTATTGCTCTGTTTGGGGTTTCTATTCAGAACGGGATTATTATTTTCTCGCGCATCAACTCTCTGCGAAAAGGAGGCATGGAACTGAAAAGTGCAGTGATAGAAGGAGCCCGTCAGCGCTTCCGTCCGGCTATTATGACGGCTACCGTGGCCATCGTGGGTTTATTCCCGGCTTCCATTTCCACCAATATCGGATCGGATGTACAGCGTCCGTTGGCTACCGTAATTGTGTACGGACTGTTTTTTGCCACCATAATAACACTGTATACCTTGCCGGCATTATATTATATGATTGAAAAAAGGTATGAAAACAAAAAATCAGAGGAGAATGATTGATACAATATTTTATAACAGAAAAAACAACCGCATACTTTGTCTGAGCATACTGTTGTGCTTGTCGTCACTTTTGTACGGTCAGGCAGATAGCTCGTTTGTTCATCGTGATCTGATCTATAAGGACTATCTGAAAAAAGTAGTGGAAGAGAATCTTGATTTGGCTGCTCAGAAGTACAATGTAGATATTGCAAAAGCGCAGATAGATGCTGCCCGGATTTTTCAGGATCCTTCTATATCGGTGGAGTGGACGGGAAACAAAGAAAATGTATCCCGAAATGGTTATTCGGTGGCTACGCAACTTACGCAAACCATTGAACTGGGAGGAAAGCGTAAGGCACGGATTAATTATGCCAAAAGTGAAAGTTTACTTACCGAAGCAACGTTTAAAGACTATTTGCGAAATCTTCAGGCTGATGCTACGCTCGACTATCTGGCGGCTTTGGAGCAAGACAGGTTGTATGATGTGATGCTCGATTCCTATCGGTTGATGAAAAAACTGGCTGATGCCGACAGTATACGGTCGGCATCGGGGAGCATAAAGGTGATTGATGCAACTCAAAGTAAGATAGAAGCAGAGATAATCCTGAATAATCTTACTCAGGCCGCTGCCGATCGACGGAATGCCTTCCTGAAACTGGCTGTTCAGACAAGTGTATCGCATGGTGACACTCTTTTCTTTCCCAAAAGCAAATTTGAAAAGATGGAGAGGCTGTATACCCTGAGTGATCTGCAAACTAAGGCGCTGAACAACCGGGCCGATTTGCAGGCCGCCAGGCTAACGGTAGCCAGCAACGAAAGCCAACTGACATTGGTCAAAAAAGAGCGGATACTGGATGTCGATTTTAATGTGGGGCTTACCAATGCATATGCTGTGGGGAGTGTTTATTCTCCCGGTGAATCAACCATTTCCACCGGATTTGCCATACCATTGAAGTTTTCGAACCTGAACAAAAGTACAGTACGGATTGCCAAACATCAGGTTGATCAATCGGAGTTGACATACAGGCAGGTTCAGCTAAAGGTTCAGAATGAAGTATCGCAAAACTTCAATCAATACAAATCTTTATGCAGACAGGTGGATAATTACAACAAGGGCATGCTCGATCAGGGTAAAGAAGTGTTGAATGGTAAGATTTACAGCTATTCGCGTGGTGAAACTTCCTTACTCGAAGTCCTCAATGCACAGCGCACCTACAACGATTTGCAAACCTCCTATTACCAAACACTGTATAATTGCAATGCTGCGCTGGTGGAACTGCAACGGTCTACGGGTGTATGGGATATTGATTTTTGAGAAAGGTTGATTTGTGAAATACTCAGATTCAATGATTAATGCGAATGAAAGATTGAGCGCATATATTGTTTCCAATAAGTCGTTTCCCGTAGGGAAAACATATCAATAGAAAATGAAAGCAACCACAACCAATTCCCCGTAGGGGATAAACATTGAAAAATGTGAATGCCCTACGGGCAATAAGCTGAGATAGCCGTTTATTCTATGGATATGTAAGTCCTACGGACTATTTTTCGACGTTTAATTCATCTGATTCTCCATTTTCTGGGAGGAATTCTCAAATCAGGCTAACAACAAAAACAGCGACTCCTTACGGGGTCGCTGTTTTTGTTGTTAGCCTCATGACTTCCATTTTCGGGGTATCATCCGGTGCTTTTTAGTCCACCTGAGATGGCCGAAGTAATCATCAGCAATTGTATTAGTAGTGTGTCTGCCTTTACGGGGTCGGTCTCTTTACAGCCTCTCCATTCTTTTAGCTTGGCTATTTGCAAGCGATGCAGGGCGTGGAGGGGACTCTTGCGCGAACGGACATTATAAAGCATGGAAACACGTCGCGTCTCGACGTTTTCACCGAGTAAATCGGCTATTTGGTTTAAAGCTTCAAGATGCTCGTCCATGATAAGACTTACCATTTCGTTTCGCAACGCATCATCGGTCACCAGGGTGGCGTACTCCTTCATCATATCGCGGTCGGAGTTCAGGGTATTGGTCTCTATCTGAATCAGATTGTAGCGCAGGAAGGGCCATGCTTCGGCAAAATCCCGGATTTGTTGATACATCTCCGGATAATCTTCGCGCAGGGTGCGTAATCCGGCACCAATCCCGTACCAACCGGTAATGTTGAAGCGGCATTGTTTCCAGCTGAATACCCACGGAATGGCACGCAGGTCAGCCAGACTCCGTTTCCCTGTACGGCGCGATGGGCGGGAACCAATTTTACTTTGTTCCAATACATCAATAGGTGTTACTTCACTGTAGAAACGGATAAAGTCGGGATGTTCAATCAGCTCCTGGTATTTATGCTGGCTTATTTCCGAAAGTTTTTCAACGGCAGCTATCGGATAATCCGGTTGCTCACAGTCGAAATGCCGGTACCCTGCTTGCAGGGCAGTGCCCGAGAGAAGCATTTCCAGGTTGAAGGTTGCGTTCAGCAAGTTGGCAAACTGCTGAGCAATGGATTCGCCCTGAACGGTTAGTTTTATCTCGCCACTCATGGTGCGACGGGGCATACTTTCCAGAAAACGGTGATATTTACCGCCACCACGACTAATAGTTCCGCCAATGCCGTGGAAGAATCGCAACTGAAGGCCATGATGTGCGGCTACTTCGGTAAGACCAATCTCTGTTTCGTAAATATTCCAGCGACTGGCCATGATACCGCCGTCTTTGTTACTGTCGCTATAACCGAGCATTACTTCCTGAATGTCGGTATGGGTCGATTTATATTTTTGTGTAACGGGATGCGACAGATAAGCATCCAGCACCTGACTGGAAACGTGCAAATCTTCAATGGTTTCGAAAAGCGGAACAACCTGCAGGGGTAATCCCAGCATACCCACTTCGCGTAAAAACAGGTACACAATGAGCAGATCGCTTAGCTCGTGGGTCATGCTCACAATAAAGGAACCGATGCCTTCCATGCCGTAGCGATCGATATGCTGTTTCAGTACCCGATAGCAGCCCATTAATTGTTCGGCTTCCGGTTCCAGTGTTTGTCCGGCAATGATAAAAGGACGATTGCTTTTCAACTCTTCGGTGATAAAAGCAACGCGTTTTTCTTCGCTCCAGCTGGTATATTCACTATCTTCAAACTCAGCCTGACGCAGCATTTGCTCCAGGGCTTTGCTGTGGAAGTCGCTGTTTTGGCGAATATCCAGTTTTGCCAGATGGAAGCCGAAGCATTGCACCTGCCGCTCAACGGGGAATAACCACTCGTCGATAATGCGTTGTCCACCCACTTCTTCGAGGCTGTTGCGCAGGATGCGCAAAGCTACCTGTAGATCGGCGGCTGTATGGTAATAGGTATGGGCAATCTGTTGTGTGTCTTGTATCGTGTTTTCGAGTTTCAGTAAAATCATATTGATAAATTGCCTCCACGGTTCCAACGGATTACGTTGCACAGCTGCGTTGCCGGCTTCGCCAAAAAGGATGCGGTTCTTTTCAATAGCTTCCGACAGTATTTGGGGAGCACGTTGCTTGGTTTCCGAAAAGCTGAACTCGCGTACCAGATCCAGCATGCCATGTTTTACCAGTTGCATAGCTGCCCGTCGGTGTTCCTGGAGGGTTTCGCGGGTTATATCGGCAGTTACGTAAGGGTGTCCGTCGCGGTCGCCACCTACCCAGCTACCAAATTCTATAATCGGAAAGTTCTCCGGTTTCGAGAGTTTGCGCTCATTGAACCCATAGGATTTCCAGATAAATTTCAGTCGCTTGTCGCTTACCTTTAAAGCTTCAGGAAAAACGCGGCTGAAAAAGTGCATCACATTATTACGTTCCGAAGCAAGCGATGGTTTTTCCAGATATACTTCGCCACTTCGCCACCAGCGTTCGAGCAATGCCTTCATGTTATCATCTATCATCTGATTTTCCATGCAGGTCCACACCTTATTTTCTTTTTTTACCAGTAAGAGGTACAGTTCGCGGTGCAGTTCCAGTATCGAAATTCGCTTGGCCTCGGTGGGGTGGGCGGTAAGCACCGGCATAATGCGTATGGTCGGCAACAGTTCGGCTATCTGATTTTCAGTTACCCCTTTGCTAATCCAGTGATCGAAGGTTTCGCCCCATGAACCGCGAACGCCCGATGGTCCCAGTTGGTTTTCGAGTTTCCGTCGCGATTGCACGCCCGAGTTTTCTTCTACCAGATTCATCACCTGGAATAAAATACTCAGTGCCTGAATTAGCTTCTCATCGGGAATATCGGATTCGATGTGCTTATTCTCGATAATGGAATCTTCAAGCAACGAGAGCGTGGCGGCAACAGCTTCTTCATCGTGGTCGCAAAGTACCTGTTTGAAAAGACTTACCAGGGCATGTAAATCCTCCCGGGTTTTTTGCAGCTCGTTTTTTTTGATTTGCCCTGTTAATAAGGGCTTATCCAATTCATTGTTCATTGTTTGACAGTTTAGTGAGCTAATAGTACATGTATATAAATAAGAATTAACGCGGCACAGATCCGGCCATGAAAAGCCAATCGATGCCAGAATAAGGCCTCTGATTCTTACAGACAAAAATATAGAAATATTCTGTATTGGCTATCACTTTTGCAAATAATATAAATTAGAGAGGCAGAAAATCTGTGAAGCAGAATGCATTATACGGTCGGAAAGGAGTTAGAATTATTGATTTAAAAGAACCCAAATTTTATTTTGTGAGCAGAACTTATTCAACCCTGCTTAATTCTTTTGTAGATGCTAATTTTTATGCTTTATAACATAAAAATATCACAATTAAATTCTTGTTTTGATCAAAAATAAATTGCTATATTTGTACCCGTTAACTATCTTTTTCTGTCGGTTTCACAGTTGTTGTTTGCCAATGAACTCAACCTTTATTTGTAGCCCTTCAGTAGGCTCACCTAATCGTTCATATTTCATTTCCAAAGCCTTTGTCGACCCTTGTTGGCAATCGGGCAAAACCCTTCTGTGCTCATTTTTTTCTGTTTCCCGGTCACTACACCCGCTTACTCATTTTTCATCGAAGCTAAATAATTATTTATCAGTATTTAAATACCAAATTTCATATATAAACAAAAGGGCTGTTTCTTGGAATCATTCCTCTTTTTTCGATAAAAAAGCATCCTTGCTTAAGCAAATAAGTTTCCAACTAGAGCCAAAATGGTTCTTGCTCGGTTTAAAAATAATCTCACTTCATTCAAAATCAGTTCCACTTAGGCTGATCTGTTTTTCACTTAAGCCAAAACCTTTTCCATTTTGTTCAAAACCTTCTTCGCTTTATCCGAAGATAATGTACACCGGGCTGAATATGTATGTCTTAAGCAACATCCATTTTGGCTCAAACCGGTGTTATATTCGCCTTAGTCAGATTCATTTTGACTCAAGTTAGATTTATCCATGCCTAAGTGAAAAAGTTTTTGATTTAAGCGAATATATTATTTAACAAAACAAAGATCTTTTTTACTCAGACAATATGCAATATTATGCTGAAAAGAGTTTTTTGCTCCAGAGGGAAAAAGTTTCTTTCCTCTTAGTTATTCTAATATGCCGAAAGTAAAAAGCTCTTTTTCTGATCTGAATTTTTTAAGAGTTAGGTAAAATAATGTTTCACACAAAAAAAAACGATAGAAATGGCAGACTATATTCCATCTACCGACCCCGGATTTGATTTGTGGCAGAAAGGCTTGCTGACTAATGTCAAAGCTAAACAAACCACATGGGGAATCAGTGCTGATGCTACAACATCACTGGAATCAAAACAAGGCGTTTGGGACAATGCGTTTTCCAAAGCGAGTAACAAACAAAATCGTACGGCTGCTGATGTGCAGGCTAAAAACGATGCTCTGGTTGACTACAAAAAAGAAATTCGTAGTTTCGTGGCTGAGTTTTTGGCAAACAACAGTAAGGTGACCGACAGCGACCGCGTCCAGATGGGCTTAACGGTGAAGTCGGAAACACGTACACCTGCAGCTGTGCCTGCTACCAGTCCATTGGGAACGCTGGATTTTGGGGTACGTTTGCAACACACCATTCACATTAGCGACGAAGCTACGCCTCAAAGCAAGGCTAAACCCGCAGGAGTGCATGGTTGTGAAGTATGGGTAAAACTGGGTGGCGAAGCGCCCAAAGACGTTTCCGAACTTACTTATCTGGGCACATCTACCGGCAATTCGTACATAACCAATTATGAAGGTAAGCAGGCAAACATCCTGGCTTATTATTGGCTACGATGGGTAAATACCCGCGGCGAACATGGTCCGTGGAGTACTACGCTAAGTGCCATCATTGCAGGTTGAATCCTTTATTTAGCAGAGCTGTACACGAGTGCAACTCTGCTTTTTTATGCAGCTCCACAAATAAATTCAGAAATATATTATTCGCTTAATTCTTTTTTTTTGTACGTTTGTAGAGAAAAAGAAAACAGAAGTGGCTACTAAAGAAATAAATAGGCAATACTGTTTAATGATCTGCTCTCTCTGAAAGCAAAATTCAGATAAACAGTCTTGAAACTCGTAACTATTCACTTGTAACTACTTATATTACTGCGGAAAAATACAATCTCTTACCGTTTTTCCAAAAAAGAAATACAAACCTGGAGTAAAATAAAAAACTAATTTGATATGGGATTTTCAACCGTTACAAGTGGAATTACAAACCTAATTGCAATCTGGGAACCGAAACTGACAGAGTTGCCGACTAATACAATTATGTATAAATGGAATAAACAGAACCGGACAATAAAACAAATTCTGGGGCATCTGATTGATTCGGCATCCAACAATCATCAACGAATGGTTCGGTTACAATACAATCCCATGCTCGTATTTCCCGACTACCGGCAGGATAACGACTTGTGGATAAAACTTCAGAATTTTCAGAACGAAGACTGGAATAATATGATACAGCTCTGGAAATATTTTAACCTGCATATGATTCAGGTTATCAGGTCGGTCGATCTGTCGGCACTAAACAATTACTGGTACGACTATGAAAAGACAAAGGTTACTCTTCAGGAAATGATTGAAGGATATCTTTGGCATATTGAGCTACATTTAAATGAAATTCAGGATTTGATAGATCAAAAAACAGTGATAGTGCGTGACTGAAATTTTTCCCGGTATAAAATATTGAGATGAAACCAACGGATGAGAAGGAAAGACGTAGATCAACATATTTTTTTCTTTTTTTTTCAACAATACAGGTTGTGGAGTGTTTTTTAATAACAAAACTAAAAGACAAAAAAACTTATTGTATAATCTAAGATCATTCAGAATATGGCAAAACTAATTTTAGTCCGTCACGGACAATCGGTATGGAATAAAAAAAATGTATTTACAGGTTGGGTAGATGTGCCCCTGTCGCAGGAAGGCATTGCGGAAGCAAGTAAAGCGGGAGAAAAAATAGCGGATATAGAATTTGATGTGGTGTACACCTCGGTTCAGATCCGCGCTATCGAAACAGCCATGATTGCGTTGGCTGCCAATAAGAGTGACAAAACGCCTGTGGTAATTCATACCGATGGCAAAATGGGTGAGTGGACAACCATCTACAGCGATGCGATGAACGAAAGCATCATTCCCGTGTATCGCGACTGGCACCTGAACGAACGCTACTATGGTGAGTTGCAGGGAAAAAACAAAGCCGAAACGGCTGCGGTGTATGGCGACGAACAAGTGCACCTCTGGCGTCGCAGTTACGACATTGCCCCTCCCAAAGGAGAATGTCTGAAAGATACAGCTGCACGCACTATTCCTTTTTTTGAAGAAAATATTCTTTCGAAGCTGCGTGATGGAAAAAATGTGCTGGTTTCGGCCCATGGCAACAGCCTTCGATCTATCGTGATGTTTATCGAAAAACTTACTCAGGAGGAAGTCCTCAAGCTGGAAATTCCTACCGGCGTTCCGTTGCTTTACGAGTTCAAAGACAACTCGCTGGTAAAAGCCGAATTCTAATCGAAATCGGAAACAGAAAGAATAAACTTTTAAAAAACCGACAATCGGGGGTAACAAATCCCGGTTGTCGGTTTTCTTATTTTGCATATCCCGATCACAAAATCAGTATCACGGGCAAAGATTTGTAGGAGTTTGTGTTTTCCGTCTCGGCGTATAAAACGCGCTATTTAGTTTCTGGCAGCATAAGGTTGGCATATTGGTACATTTTTTTGTATCTTTGTACCCCTAAAATCATTTCAAATAAAGTCTTTATGGGAAGTTTCGGAAAATGGATAGGCGGAGGCTTAGGATGGGCGTTGGGAGGCCCGATAGGTGCGCTCATTGGCTTTACCTTAGGCTCCATGTTCGATGGAGGTCAGATATCAGCTTCGGCACATACACTGGGTACGGGCAGCACCAACGAAGGTGATTTCAAAATGAGCCTGCTTGTTTTGATGGCCTGCATTATGAAAGCCGACGGTCGCGTCGACAAATCGGAATTAGCAGTAGTCAAGAAGTTTCTTGTTGCTAATTTCGGCGAACAGGGCGCGCTCGATGCCTTGCAAATTCTCAAAAATCTGCTGGATCAGCATATCGATGAAACGGAAGTGGCGATGCAAATCAGTCAGAATCTGAATTATTCCTCCAAGCTGGAACTCTTGCACTTGCTTTTTGATATTGCTTATGCCGATGGCGAAATAGTTTCTTCTGAATTAGCCACCATCCAGCGCATTGCGAATATCTTCCGTATCGATCGTCTCGATTTTGAGTCGGTCAAAGCGCCATATCTGAAACACGTGGATAGCGACTGGGCCTATAAATCACTCGAAATAGAGCCTTCTGCTACCAACGATGAAATAAAAAAGGCATATCGCCAGATGGCCATGAAATATCACCCCGATAAAGTCAATGATTTAGGTGAAGACGTAAAAAAATCGGCTACCGAAAAATTCCGTTCGATAAACGAAGCATACGAAAGCCTGAAAAAACAACGGGGAATAGTTTAAATTACGATTTGCGATTTTTAGATTGACGATTGGATAGTATAAGATTGAATTACTTCTTTAGAAAAGGATGAAAGAAGAAATAAAGAGACGAACAAAAAATATAGGGCTGGAGGTCATCAGACTTATTGATGATTTGCCCGTAAAGACGTCTTCGAAAGCCATAGCTGCTCAAATTATACGATGTTCCACTTCTATTGGGGCAAACTACAGGGCAGCTTGCAGAGCAAAATCGGATGCAGATTTCATCAATAAACTGAAAATAGTTGAAGAGGAAGCAGATGAAACAATTTATTGGTTGGAGGTATTGGAAGAAAGCGGACTAATTGCTTTTGAAAAAACCGCAACCATAAAAAAAGAAACCAATGAGATACTGGCAATAATAGTTGCCTCCATTAATACAGTTCGAAATAGGATCAATCAGAAAAAAGCATAACATCCGCAATCGTAAATCATAAATCCGCAATCGGTAATCGTAAATCCGAAATCGTAAATTTAAAATCAAATTATGGAACACAAATTATATATTTACAACACATTAAGCCGCAAAAAGGAACAATTCATCCCACTTCACGATGATAGAGTGGGCATGTACGTTTGCGGTCCTACCGTTTACAGCGATGTTCATTTAGGAAATTGCCGCACCTTTATTTCCTTTGATCTGATTTATCGTTACTTGCTTTATCTGGGTTATAAAGTGAGATACGTCAGAAACATAACCGATGCCGGACATTTGGAAGGCGACCGCGACGAAGGCGATGATAAGTTTGCCAAAAAGGCAAAGCTGGAGCAGCTGGAACCCATGGAGATTGTACAAAAATACAGCATCGGTTTTCATGAAATTTTATCTATTTTCAATACGCTTCCGCCAAGTATCGAACCCACTGCAACTGGGCACATTTCCGAGCAGATTGAAATGGTGAAAGCCATATTGGAAAGCGGTTATGCTTACGAAATTGACGGAACGGTTTACTTTGATGTTGAAAAATATAATAAAGATTTACCTTACGGAATACTTACCAACCGAAAGTTGGAAGACCTGCTTGAAGGTACACGCGAGCTGGGTGGGCAAAACGAGAAAAAAGGCCGTCTGGACTTTGCTTTATGGATAAAAGCCAAGTCGGAAACACTTATGCAATGGCCTTCTCCCTGGGGCTGGGGTTTCCCGGGATGGCACATTGAATGTTCGGCCATGAGCACAAAATATCTTGGAACTACATTCGATATTCACGGTGGAGGAATGGATTTGCAGGCTACTCATCATACAAATGAAATTGCGCAATCACAGGCTTGTAATCATACCGCCCCGGCTAAATACTGGATGCATACCAATATGCTCACGGTAAATGGAGTCAGAATGTCGAAAACTGCAGGAAACGGCTTTTTGCCCAAAGAACTGTTTACAGGGGCGCACCCTTTGCTCGAAAGAGGATACTCGCCCATGACTGTCCGATTCTTTATGGCACAATCGCACTATCGGAGCACGCTGGATTTTTCGAACGAGGCTCTTCAGGCCTCCGAAAAAGGCTTTGAACGGCTTATGGACGGTTATTCCCGCTTACAAAAACTTCAGGCTTCGGCTGTTTCTTCGGTCGACACTACTTCGCTGAGATCTAAATGCGAGGAGGCCATGAACGATGACTTCAATACACCCATTGTAATTGCTCATCTGTTTGAAGCACTAAAAGCAATTAATCTGGTACACGACGGAAAGGAAACTATTTCGGCTGAGGATTTAGAGGAATTAAAGACTGTTTTCAGTGTCTTTATTGAAGATGTATTGGGACTAAAATCAGAGGATGAAACTTCAGGGGGCAATGAAGCATACAAAGGCGCTATCGACTTACTGCTGAATATGCGCCTAGAAGCAAAACAAAACAAAGACTGGGCAACCAGCGATAAAATCCGCAATGAACTAACCGCTCTTGGATTTGAAATAAAAGATACCAAGGATGGGTTTGAGTGGAAGATTTAATACAAAAAATGAGGGAGAAACCTCGTTATACAAAAAACTAAGAAATAATGGAAACGACAAGACAACAAAAAATATCGCGAATGTTGCAGAAAGAGTTAGGAGAAATCTTTTTGTTGTATGCTCGTGAACTGCACGGCACTTTGATTACTGTAACAGCAGTACGTATCAGTCCTGATTTAGGGATAGCCCGGACACATTTAAGTATTTTCCCCAGTGCAAATACGAAAGAAGTACTGGCAAAGGTACAAGAAGACGCACGTGCCATCCGGTTTGATCTCGGAAAACGTGTCCGTCATCAGCTACGCATTGTGCCCGAACTATTTTTCCACGTCGACGATTCGCTGGATTATCTTGAAAACATTGATAATTTATTGAAAAGCGATCCTCCTGCACCACTTAAAGAAGGTGAGGTTATTGAATTAGATTAGTATATCGGTTCCCAATGTCCAACAAAAACTCAACAGAAAAAAATAAACTACGGAGCCTGTCCTTTTCATTCAGGATAGCCCGACGCTATTTGTTTTCCAAAAAATCGCACAATGCCATTAATATAATTTCCGGTATTTCGGCAACAGGTGTCGGGGTGGGAACAATGGCTTTGGTCTGCGTGCTGTCCGTGTTTAATGGCTTCGAATCGCTGATCTCCGATATGTTTTCATCCTTCGATCCGGATTTAAAGATCACCCTGACTCAAGGAAAAACTTTTGATATCAGCTCGCCAAAGTTCAAAGAGTTGCACAACATGAAATCCGTTGCCTGTTTTACTGAAGTGGTGGAACAAAATGCATTGCTGCGATTCAAAGACAAGCAAATGCCTGCCATTATCAAAGGCGTAAGTAGCGATTTTGAAAAGATGACGCGCATTGATAGTATTATGTACGATGGCAAGTTCCAACTTTACGACGGTGCTTTCCAACGGGCTGTTCCCGGAGTGGGTGTTGCCAGCATATTAGGTCTGGGTGCCCATTTCATTGATCCACTTTATATTTATGCCCCGAAACGAACGGAAGAGATTAATCTGCTGCATCCCGAGAGCAGTTTTAATCAGATGGGAACTTTTGTTTCGGGAATCTTTTCTGTAAAACAGTTGCAGTACGACGACCATTATGTATTGGTGTCTATCGATTTGGCTCGCGAATTATTTGAGTATAATAAATCCACTGCCTCTGCTATTGAATTGAAACTGGCGAAAGGGGTGGATCAGGATAAAGTTCAAAAACAAATTAAGACGCTTCTGGGCGATGGCTTTCAGGTAAAAAACCGCTATGAACAGCAAGAAAGCTTTTTCAAGATTATGAAAATTGAGAAATGGATTACGTATCTGATTCTTTGTTTTATATTATTGATAGCTAGTTTTAATATTATTGGTTCTCTTTCCATGCTGATTATTGATAAAAGGGGCGATATAGAAACTCTTCGAAATCTGGGGGCAGATAACGGCCTGATCAAACGAATATTTCTGTTTGAGGGTTGGATGATTTCCTGTGTTGGGGCATTAGTTGGTATTGGCTTGGGTGCTGGTTTATGTTTATTACAAGAGCATCTTGGTTTATTGAAACTTGGTACTGGCTACGTAGTCGATGCTTATCCTGTGGTAACAAAACCGCTGGACATGATACTTGTTTTTATTACTGTTCTATTTATGGGATTTCTAGCGGCTTATTATCCTGTGCGATATATTCGGACTAAAGACAGTTCTCTTGATTAAATTTAATGAGTTGCTGAAATACTTCTATTTTGCAATCAGGTCTTGAGAGACTGATGTGAAGAATAAATATTTTGCAGAAGATAAACTATCTCTTTACGGTTTTGTTTAATAAGCCTTGAAATAAAAAATATATGACTATGTATGATTTGATAATAATCGGTGGTGGTCCTGCCGGATATGTGGCAGCAGAGCGTGCGGGTCACAAAGGACTTTCCGTTATTCTTTTTGAAAAGAAAGCAATGGGTGGTGTGTGTTTAAACGAGGGTTGCATTCCCACCAAAACCATGCTTTATAGCGCCAAAACGTATGAGAACGCCTTACATGGCGATAAATATGGCATCTACGGAGATAATATACGTTTCGATTACGGAAAAATTGTTGCCCGTAAGAATAAGATCGTTCGCAAGCTGGTGATTGGCGTAGAGAGCAAGATGAAAGCTAATCAGGTGACCGTTATTAAAGGTGAAGCAATGATTCAGGGAAAAAGCTCTGATGGAATTGAGGTAGCTTGCAACGGAGAGTCTTATCTTGGTGCTAATTTACTTGTCTGTACCGGTTCCGAAGCCTTTGTTCCTCCTATTCCGGGTTTAGCAGAGTCGGGTGACATTATATTGACTAATCGTGAAATTTTGGGCTTAAAAGAGCAACCAGCTTCGTTGGTAATCATCGGAGGCGGAGTCATCGGGATGGAGTTTGCCAGCCTGTATAATAGCTTAGGTACAAAAGTAACGGTAATTGAAATGCTTCCTGAGATTTTAGGTGGTCTGGACTTTGAGATTAGCGCCATGCTCCGCGAGATTTACACTAAGAAAGGAATTGAATTCAACCTCGAAGCTAAGGTGGTAAAAGTAGAAGGAAATAAAGTATTCTTCGAGAAAGATGGAAAAACAGAGGGAATAGAAGGAGATAAGATATTGGTTAGCGTTGGGCGTCGTGCCGTTACAAAAGGCTTCGGGTTGGAAAACTTACAGATAGAAATGGATCGTGGGGGAATTAAAGTTGATGCAAAACTTCGGACTAATATTCCCAATGTGTTTGCCGCCGGCGATGTAACCGGTTTCTCACTATTGGCTCATACTGCCAGTCGCGAAGGTGAAGTGGTGGTGAATAATCTGACCGGAATAGAAGATAAGATGCGTTACGACTCTATTCCAGGCGTGGTTTATACTAATCCTGAGGTAGCCGGTGTTGGAGAAACAGAAGAATCGGCAACGCGGAAAGGAATAGCCTACAAAGTAGCCAAACTGCCGATGGCGTATGCCGGACGGTTTGTTGCCGAGAATGAAGGTGGAAACGGCTTGTGCAAAATATTGATTGGAGAGAAATTCGGAGAAGTGATAGGCGTTCATATGTTGGGAAACCCATGTAGCGAAATTATTTATGGAGCTTGTATGGCTATTGAACAGGAGATGACTTTGGCTGAAATGCAGAAAGTTGTATTTCCTCACCCTACGGTTAGCGAAATTTTCAAAGAAACGATATTTGCTTTTTGATTTTTTTCTTCCTAAATATTTCGGAAATTGAAAAAAAAACGTATCTTTGCAGCCGCTTTGAGAGAAAAGCATTCAATGGATTAAAGATTCTTTATCCAAGAAATAGTATTGCGAAAATAGCTCAGTTGGTAGAGCACGACCTTGCCAAGGTCGGGGTCGCGGGTTCGAGTCCCGTTTTTCGCTCACAAAGCGTATTCTGCCCGGATGGTGGAATGGTAGACACGAAGGACTTAAAATCCTTTGGCTTCACGGCTGTGCGGGTTCAAGTCCCGCTTCGGGTACGTTTGAACCTCGATAGTTTGCTGAAATTCAGCGAGTTATCGAGGTTTTTTATTTTGCAAGTAACAAAATAGTAACAATGTTCGACAAAAGAAGTGCAAAAAGGCTTTTTATTGTCAAATGTGTTTCGTTACTATTGAACACAAAAAAACCGCTTCAATTTAATTGCAACGGCTTACTCTATTCTATTAGTGATTGAAAGAAAAACGTTCTATACTTCATCTTGCATTGAGTTGGAATATTCAATGTTGAATAAATCCGACATTGGAACTTCTAAGGCTTGACTTATTCTAAAAAGAGTATAAACAGTCGGGTTTGTTCTGCCTGATTCAATACGTGATATATTTGTTGTGTCGATGTTTCCTTCCATTCTTACAGCCACATCCAGTTGCGCCAATCCTTTACTTTCCCGAATCTCTTTTATCCGTTTTCCTACTAATTTCAATAAATCCGCTTTTTCCATACTTGACATGTTTGACATGTCAAAGAAAGTCTATATATTTGCTGCCTGTAATGTCATATATGACAGGTTGTGGTTATATTTGTTTCTTTGTTGCAGATTCTTTTAGCCTAAGAAAAAACGGCAATATCAAATTTAGATAAAATTATCTACTATTATCTTTAAAATAAATGACTGAAACTGCATAGTTTAAAACATAATTGAGCATCTTTGTGAAAATATTATATTATTTATTAATTCAAAAACAATATTATGAAAAAATCAATTTTATTTTTCGTGTTTTTATCCGCTATTTTTGCCAGTTGCTCAAAGACACCGGAACAAAAAGCCCAACAATCAGTTAAGGATTACCTTCAAAAAAATCTAAATGATGCGAAGAGTTATGAAAGTGTAGAGTTTAGTAATTTTAGAAGTGATTCAACCAGTTATTATGATACGGCAAAAGATGATGTATTTGATAGTATAAGAAGTAAATATGAATCTGACAGCTTATTTAGAGATATTAATGTAGATTATCAAAACACTTTTATTGAAACAAAGAAAAGATATGAAGCGGCAGAAATTCAACATAATTCAAATGTTTCAAAATTTAAACCTGAATTTAAAGGATATATAATAAATCACAAGTATAGAGCAAAGAATAAAATGGGTGCTGTCGTATTCGATGAGAATTGCTTTATCATGGATAAGAATTTTGTAGTTATAAAGGCACTTTAAAATAGATAAATAAATTATTATGAAAAAATTAATTCTACTATCAATGGTTTTCTTTTGCTCGTTAAGTTATGGGCAAGCATTTGTTTTAACTCCAAATGGTCTGCGTGATTCTTTGGATACTGAAAAAAGTTATGTAGTCATAAATGTGGAAGGTAAGACGGCAAAGCAACTGTATGACAAAGCAGTTAAGTTTATCAACAAAGCCTACAATAATCCAAACTTTGTAATAAAGGGTCAAACCGATGGTGAATATTTGAAGTATGATACTCATGCTTCTGATTTTATCTCATTTAAAAATTCTTTTTTAGTAGCTAAATTTGATGTAGACTATACAACTGAGTTGAATTTTAAAGATGGGAAAGTGAAATTTGAGATTATCAACTTAGATATGAATACTAGAACTCAAAACGGTGTTAATCGATTATTGCTTATTGGCAATATGATGAGTTTGGGAATTTACAATAAAAAGGGGGATTTAAAAAGAGCCGATGCGAAAATGCAAATAGAAAATTTCTTTAATATTCAAGTAAGTCAACTATATGATGATTTAAACGAAAATAACAAAAAGGCTGATAACTGGTAAGCTAGTTTACCAACTTAATATGAAATTTTGATATTATATCATCATGAAAAAATACATTTATTTTTTGCTCTCTCATATAGTAGTGCTAGCTTTATTTATCGCATGTACTGAAGATTCGACAGAACCCACTACCGCAGGCACTACCGTAGCGGATATTGACGGCAATTTATATCATTCCGTAACGATTGGCACTCAAACATGGATGGTTGAAAATCTGAAAACCACCCATTACCGCAATGGTGATGCTATTGCAGTTGTTACTGACAATACTGCTTGGAAAAGTTTATTGACAGGTGCAAGGTGCGATTACTACAACGATGCAACTAACGGTACTAAATACGGACATCTTTACAACTTTTTTGCGGTAGATGACAGCCGCAACATAGCTCCCGTGGGCTGGCATGTACCTACTATTGACGAATGGACAATCTTAACCGATTACGTTACTACGCACTTAGGCGCTTCTCTAAGCGAAACCAAAGCCCTTGCTGCCACCACTGACTGGATTGCTTACAGCGAACCTTGGTCTATCGGTTGCAACCTTACCCTCAATAACTCTACCGGCTTTTCTGCCCTTCCGGGTGGTTTGCGTGGCGGAAGTGATGGTAAATTCAGAGGTGTAACTAGTCTTGTTTATTGGTGGAGTTCTACCAAGGATACTGTTAACAGCGTCCCGTACAGCTTTGCCACCGCCCGATACATATTTATGCAGTCCAATTACCCCGGAGTATTTAACTTGCCCAGCCTCGATGACATGTACGGCTATGGGAGGCAGCAGGGGTTCTCTGTGCGTTGCATTAGGGATTAATTTATTTGGGTATTTTCTTCGTCTTTTTCTTGATTATCTGACCATTTACCAGTTTCCTTAAAAATTAAATATGCATCTGCTGCTTCGCACTTCTCACAATTTGCGCCTAATTCATATCCGCTCTTTATAAAAAACTATACAGGCAATCAACACTCCAATAAGGAATAAATCCTGTTTTAACTGCATAAAACATTACCTTTTTTACTTCGGGTGTCAATTCAATAGCATGAAACGATACAGGGCGTTGACATTCACAATCAAACGTGCGTTTTTCGTCGTTAAACTCAATGTGTTTACAACCATAGCAATTTTCAACCGACTGCTCTTTGTCGCAAATAAAATCTTTTGTGTTCATAAGTCATCTAAATTTAAGTCATTAATATACTGTTCTAATTGTCCACCCGTTAAATTATCGGGCAAACTTTCTTTTACCACTACAATCGTTTTATTTCCTTTGTTTCGCATTTCTAAGCCCCTCATCAAGCGGGAACGGCATCGGCTGTGGTTTTGGTAATGTGTACGATAAAAGCCTTTCAAATTTAATTGACACGGTTTGAATTGATAGAAAATATTAACTTGCAATTGCACAACAGCAACAAACAGCCTATCAAAATGAATTGACAGACTGTTTGTTAATACGAAATAAATTTCACTCAACTATTCTAATAATAATCTCATTGTCCGTTTCTAAATTTTCTGCAGGTGTACTCTGTATTTTTGGTAGTATGAAGTCTGCAAGCTTCAAAAGTACATTAATCCTATCTTTAGGCGTTAATTTCTTTAAATCGCTTTCCATTTGAGAAATATTTGTATCCAAAAGGTTTTGGAATGCTGTTTTCATCTCGTTCGTGTTTCGGTTTTTACTTCCAATTTTTCGCCCTGATAAATTGTTACATTGTCCTTTTTTCAGTCCCATATTTTTGTAGATTTTTGTTGTTTGCTAAAATTTGTTTTAAAGTTTGTAATCTATTCAAGTGAGGCAAAAACACATTTACCCCGTTGTTTGCTTTTACCGTTGAAATATGACTATCAATGAATAAACTTACATTGATAATAGTACTGCATTCGTTTAATCTTAGGAGCTGGCTTGGTAGTTCAACCGCTGCAAAATACTTTTCAATTTCGGATATTTCAACACTCCAATTTTGTTTGGGTTGCGGTCTATATTCACGTTTTGAAAGTGTAGGGGCACAAAAAAAATGTTTTGTTTCGTCTTCACGTTTTTCACGTTTTTCACTCGGTGGCTCTTTTACAATATCAAAAGGGCAAACAATATCTTTGTTTTCGTCTTCACTCCCTCGCGCGCGCGTACTGTTTCGGTTTTGCTTGGTGTGGTTCAACTTCACGTTTTTCACTATCACGAAATAAACGCCAATCCTTACAAATCAAATAGTCTGCTATATCGCACCCGCTCAACCGTTCGGCCTCGCTGGCTTTGCTTTCCAACAAATCGGATATTGTAAACCTCGCCCCTTTTATGGTGTGTAATTCGTGTAATTTTGAGTTCCATAAATCAAACGCTTTGCCATCTTGGGAAAGGTCGGGAAACAAAACAACTTCACGGCCTTTCAACGCTTTGCATTTATCAACGTTGAGGCTGCTTAGGTTGTACACTGCAATCCAAATAAACCGCTCCGGTACATTCGGCTGTCCAAAATATAAAGTCCCGTAAATCGCACTCTTTGGGGCTTCAACCAATGCAACCGGATTGAGCGGGTATTTACTCAATATGTGTTCGCCAAATAAACAACTTACTTTTAAATCGTTCAGCTCATACGCTGGCAACCAATCGGGTAAACTGTCGCCACGCTGTGAGTATTGATATTTCAGTATAGAATGTAAAAAGCTGGTTTTAGTGGTGTGGTTCGTTTCGTCAAATTGTTTTACCTGAATAGCTCGGATATTGTTTTTGATATCTATAAAGGGAAAGGCAACCGCCCCGCCAAAACTTGCAACCGTACCCAAGTAATATAAAGAAATAACGCTTTCAATATCGCAAGGCTCAAAAGGAAAGGCAACCCGCCCCAATAGATTTTGAATAAATACATTTTTGTTGTAATCGGTCAACGTGCCCGCCAATACTTCAAGCGGTATTGGCGTTATTGGTTGCGGTTTGGGCTTTGGTGTAAATACTTTATAAGGTTTTAAATCCTGGTCTTTTTCAAATGCTGGCTTGTTATGATAGCCACACTTACTTTCACGGTCGCACCGCCCAAATTGAGAGGGCAAACACTCGCCCGTTATGCTATCAACGTATCGGACAAATGTTTTTTTATTACATTCTGGGCAAATGCTTTTTGAACTGCCTTTTTGTAGGTTGTATTTATATTGCTTTTCCATATTAATATGGGGTATTTGTCTTTGATAAATACGCAACGTTTCCAACATTTAGTCTATCAATAGTGAATTTTAAATGTTTCAACCGTTTTATAAAATTGCTCTTTTTTACGGCTTGACAACCATCATCATTACAAAATGTTCTATATTCCTCATAAAGAGGTTTGATTATTGTGTAATATGTTGCGCTGGCAATATAACCACCATCTTCAATAAACTGATTTACGCTGTCGCTTTCGAGTTCGTATTGTCTACGGGCGTTATTTACTGCCTCGCTTTGAGTAAATGCTTTTTGTTCTAATAATCGGTTAAGTCCCAATAAAACCCAATTAAAAACGCCTGAAAGTTCGCCCTCAATTATTTTTTTACTTAGCTCTCTGTCTTGTTCGTGCTCGGGTATTGTTTGCTCAAAATTCACGATCATAAACCGCCTGAAGTAAGCGTTTGTTTGTTCTGCATTTTTTGGCAATTCATTTGCATTAAACATCAATTTAGCATAATCAGTCATATTAAACGGCTGCCCATAAGGTAAACGGGCTTGCATTTTTTCGCCTGAAATCAATTGTTTTGTTTTGTCTGATGCTGCTTGGTTTACGTTTAATTCACTTGCATAGTTTAGTAATTTGTCTACTATCATAGCTCTGAAATATCCCTCTTTATCGGTCAAGCTTTCCAAACTATACCCGCTCACATTTTCATTGCCTAATAAAGCGTTTATAATGTCAAAAAATACACTTTTCCCATTTGCGCCCCCGCCAAACAATATCAATGCTTTTTCAAATTTCATTCGGGCAACTGGTATAAACACGCTGCCAATAAATTCAGCTAAAATATATCGCCTTTGTTGGTCGGGTTGCACTTGGTTTAAATACCTTTCAAACAATGGGGCTGTGGTGTTAGGTTCGTACGAAAAGGGTAATTGATAAGTAAGAAAATCAGCACTATTAAACGGTCTTAATTTGCGTTCTGTGGGTGTTATTTCAAACGTCCCATTTTGTAAGTTTATCAATACAATATCTTTGTTACGTTCGGGCTTTGGCAAATAGCTTGTTGAAATAAATTGTTTGAACAACGTATCTCTAAACTCATGCCATCGGCTTACAAAACGAACAACCCCCATTTTTTCGGCTGCCTCTCCTAAAAATGCCTGAAACGCCTCTTTTTCAATGTTTGCCCAATACGCTCCATTATACAAATAAATGAAATCATTATTTTTGCAAATACCCCATTTGTTGCGATCTGCTATATTTAACACGTTTTCAATACTTAAAATAGCAAAGTGTTTTTGTGTCAACTTAAACCCGTTGAGCTGCTTTTGTATCTCTTTGAGTTCCCCCTCAACAATAGCATTTTTTTTATAACTGCCATCGGTATTTGTGAGCTGGCTTTGCAGTTCCAAACATTTTGCCCTTATTTCTTCAATCCCTTTAAATGCTGCCTTTTCAAAATCGAACGGCTCAATACATTCAAGCAACTTTTTTAAAATTGCACCGTGTTCAATTGGTTCGGTTCTCTTTGCCAATCCTGAAACGTGCTTTTTTATATCCGTTGCGGTCAAACTGTCGAATATAGGCTTTAATTGTTTGACAGTATGTAAATTATCACTATCTTTATGTAACGTTTCGGGGGCGGTGGCTGTCGCCTCTGTTTGTTTTGTTTCCATCGTTACGCCTTTTTATGTTTACCCGTTACAACGTACGTGCTGGCTGCCTCTTCAATTTCGGATTGAGGTTTTACCCTTACACTCAAAAGATAGGTTTCAAGCTCTTCACGGTCAAAAAATATCATTTTTCCGTTTGGTTTGTAATGTGGCACAATTTTTTGTGAGGTCATTTTATACAAACAACTTTTACTCATACCCATGTAATTTGCTGCCTCTTCAAATGTCAATACTTTTTTAGTTTCCATTTTTTTTACTTTTTACAATTGATTAAAAAGCTCGGGGCGTGCACTCCCTTTGCTGGTTTGTTCTGATTAATCAATGCAAAGAAACTAAGAATTTATAAACAACTGAAAATAAAACATTTACAGTAAATGTAAGTATAAATACTATAAATGATTTTTTCAATATAAAGCATAAAAAAGAGGGCTAAAATTGCCCCCTTTGTGTAAAAAGTGAAAAACGTGAAGTTTAAAACAACCTTTTTTTTTGTTACCCTATTTCAAGAATTATACTATCAATTATCTCTTTGCCTCTTGGGTTTCCTTTACAGTTTTTAAATGTTTGTGCCAATCCTGTAACGCCAAAAATCATCTTTGCAACTTCCCATTTTTTTCTGTTAGTACATACTTCATTAATCAAATATGCTAATAAGGTATTCTCACCATTCCAAACAAGCTGTTTAAAATCGGTCGGCTTATCTTTTCCAATGCCAAACGCCCATATAAAATGGTCTTTATTTCCTGTAATCATTTTTCTTTTTAACAGCTCATCAAATAAATCGGGTACGCTTTCGGCTAAATCAGTATTAAATCTATATTCATTTTTGAGGTTTGTTTTAGATTGTTTGGCTGGGGGTTGTATATTCAATTTTTGCAAATCATTAATAACTTTTTCAACCTCTTTCAAACCAACTCCAAAAGCAATTTCGTAATACTCCCATTGTTCAGAACTGTACATTTGACTTTCTATTTCAACCTCTCTTATTAGCATATTAAAATACTCATTTTCCCCAAATTCAAAGCGTTTGGCTTCATATTTAAAAAAGGTTTCAAGTGATATTCCACGCTCGAGGTTTGTTAATGCTTTTTCTATTTCAAAATCAGAGTAACGAGTTGCACCGTTTTTATATTCTATTTCCATCTTTCACAATTTTAAACTTCAAACGTTGGTAAACTGTTTATCGCTTGTTCTTTGAGGCTGTCAACCGCTCTGGTGTACTTTTCAGTATGTTTCAACCCTGAATGTCCCAATAGGCTGGCAACGGTTTTAATGTTCGCCCCGTTGTTCAATATATTCACGGCAAAAGAATGCCGGCCACAATGCCATGTAATATGCTTATCAATTTTTGCTTTAGCTACCCAATGCCTCAATGCTTTTAAACACATCGATTGGCTGGGCAACTTAAATATAAAATCGTCCTTTTCGGGTTTTTTGCCAATCAAAGACAAAAGGGCATCGTTGAGCGGTATGTTTACCCAACTGGTTGAGCTGTGCCCTTTGGTTTTGGATTGGTTGAACTTTAATGTTTTGTTTGAGTAATCTACATCGCTAAATTTCAATTCGATAATATCGCAAAAGCGTATACCCGTGTAAAGTGTAAAAATAAACGCCCGCCTTGTATTGAGGTTTTGTTCGGGGTAACGTGTGGCAATAAGTTTCTTCATTTCGTCAACGCTCAATATGTCTTTAGTGAGGGCGTTTTCGTCAACCTTACAAACAACCCCCGTGCAAGGGTTCTTTGATATTACATTGTGCTCAACTGCATACTTTATCACTTTTTTAAAGCGTTTGTAAAAAGTCAACGCCCCCTCGCCCGTGCTTTTGCTTTCCAAATACTCAACAAATGAACTCATCATATCTTTAGTAAGCTGATCGGGTTTAATATTGGTTTTATATTGAGGGTAAAACTCTTTTAAAAAATCTTTGAAACGCTCAAAAGATGCTTTTATCATTCGTATATCGGCTTTTGTATATTTGTCAATATAAGTTTGATAATAATCTAAAAAGTTTATTCGTTTGGTATTTGGCGAAATTTGCCCGTGTGTTTGGTGGTTGAGGTCGCTTTCTTTTTGGGTTCTTATCTTTTCGGCTAATTCCAAAACTTCATTATTTGACTGCCTTTCAATAGGGGTTCGGGCTTTTGAATTTACATACAATTTCAAAAACTCATAGCTTCGAGTCCCATCTCGGTAAATGTCCAAATACAAACTTTTATTTCCATTGCTCAACGGTTTCTCTCTCAAAATTACGTTGTTCTTTTTAGTCCCTTTTCGGGGGTTGGTTTTACGCTTGTTAGTTTCCATGCTAATTGCCTTTGTTTGTTTATGTTTGCAAATGTAGTAACAAAAAGGGTACAAAGCAAATTTTGAGTAACAAAATAGTAACAAAGTAACACGAAATAAGTGAAAATATCTGAAACCATAAGAAAGTAAAAAATATAATCGATTGAAATGTAGTATAGTTATCTTTCTTATTTTTGCCTTTTATAGTGGGTTGTGTTCCCGCTTCGGGTACGTTTTTAAAAGTCCCTTAGAAATCAATTGATTTCTAAGGGACTTTTTCTTTAATTGTTATTACGAGTTTAATATAAAAAAGAGAAAGATCGTAGACATTATAACTATTTAGTCCGCATAGAGCGATTGAATTAAAAAAAACAAATGGAAATGATCAAGTAATTGAGAAATTTGATTGTAGAATCAACATTTTTTGTAGTTTTGTAGGTGATTTCTTTTAAGAAATTTGAATTGAAATAAAGATAACTTATGAAACCGGTAGATTCATATCAAAAGAAACGTAATTCGGCTTCTTGCTCAAAGCTGAAACTTTTCTTTGTTGGGCTCGTTAGCATTATAATATTAACGAGTTGCTCTCAATATCAATATGTTTATATTAATAGCAGCCTACCTAAGAGCGGAAACAAAGAATTTGTGCATGAAACAGATTCTTTTTTGATCAAATATTCCTTTGCAAGAGAAAATTTCGGTATTGAAATTACAATTCTCAATAAGTTAGAAAAACCTGTTTATATTGATTGGGGTAGAACAACTTTGATAGTAAATGGAATACAAGAGGATGGTTCTTTCTATAATGATCAACAAATTAACTCCATAGCTCCCAAGTCGTATGCTTCGTTTTCTAGCAATACTTTAATTGCTCAGTTTGTCGACACCGCGCCATTGGATTCCTTGGGAAACAAAGCCGAAAGCAAGAAAGATAAAAGTAAAATCCATTTATACGATGAAAATAACAGTCCTGTTTATTTTCGAAGTATATTATCATTAACCACCCATGAGAACTTGTCATCACCAATCTTTTTTGATGACTCTTTTTGGGTTTCCGAGATTTTCCGGACGTCGGATAGCCCGTCGCAAATTGTAAATGCTCCCGCTAACCAATTCTATATACGCAAAAATACTGGTTTTGGAATGTTTATGGGTTGGACTGCTGTTATTAGCGGACTTATTGTATGGGGTTTATCGAGTGAAGGACGGTGAAATATTGCCACCCGACACGTGGAGGTAACATAACCTATTTCCTCTTCGGTTTACTATTCCCTTTGTTTTTATAAGTTACTGAAGTTGGTTTGATGTTTTTGGCTGAGCCACTCTTTTTCCCATTGGCATTAGTGGATTGACTTCTAAGTTCTCTGGACTTTGGGTTTAAACCTGCTGAACGATCGGGTCTCTTTGTTGTGACCTGCTTTGGAGCGCGTTGGGCAATGGGACTTTCTGTTTTTTTGGGGGCTGTATTTTGAGCTTTTGGCTTTTTACCCGAAGTTTCCTGAGTGGATGACGAATTGGCTATGGCTACCATGATTTGCTCCATTTCTTCGGGTTGCAGTTGTCGCCACTCACCTACTGGTATGCCTTTCACACTTATATTCATAATGCGTACACGTTCCAGTTTGGTTACTTCGTACTCGAAGTACTCGCACATCCGTCGTATTTGTCGGTTTAGCCCTTGTATTAGTACCAGACGAAACGAAAAAGTGGACTCCTTTGTTACCTTACATTTCTTAGTCATTTCACCCAAAATAGGAACACCTGCACCCATTTTCTGGATAAACTCATCGGTAATAGGTTTGTTGACGGTGACCAGATATTCTTTTTCGTGATTATTTCCGGCACGAAGAATCTTATTGACGATGTCTCCGTTGTTGGTCATAAAGATCAAGCCCTGCGACTCCTTGTCGAGCCTACCGATGGGGAAAATACGCTCGTGGTAGCCTATGTAATCGACGATGGAATCTTTGACTCCAATTTCGGTGGTACTGATAATGCCTACAGGTTTATTAAAGGCAAGAAATACAAAGTCGGTTCCGGTTTTTGCTTCGATGGGGTTGCCGTTGAGCAATACTTTGTCTTTGGCTGTAACTTGATCGCCCACGCTAGCTCTGCGCCCATTGACGAAAACATGCCCTTGTTCGATGTATTTGTCGGCTTCACGACGCGAACAAACTCCGCTATCGCTGATAAACTTATTGAGACGAATGTAAGTATTCAATGTCGGATTTTTTTAAGTTGTGGCTATAATATAAGTCAGAAAACTTTTGTAAATCCGGTACTGAATAATTGATCAGTGCGAAAGTACCTAAGTGTATAATTTATTCTTTAGATAAATATTCGGGGAGTAACTAAGACTTTAACACATCCAACAACTCGCTTGTTATCATAGCTGTTGCTCCCCATATTTCAATGTTTCTAATGTTAAAGTATGGTGCTTTGATCGCTTGTCCGGATGTCCCCGAACTAAATTCTTTTTCAAAGATACGGTTTTCCGAGTAAAAATCAGCTAAATCTATTTCAACTACAGATTGAATTTCCCTCGGATCAAGCTTATATGTCGGTTGACCTGTACAATATCCGACGAAAGGTTTCACTATAAAGTTGCTTGGTGGTATAAACAGGTCGGAGAGTTGCCCGATCAGCTCTATTTCATCGGATTTGATTCCTACTTCTTCCCATGTTTCCCGCAGTGCTGTTTCTTCAAAATTTTGATCAGTTTTTTCCTTTTTCCCTCCCGGAAAAGCAATTTGACCGCTGTGTATACCATCGTATTCGCTGCGTTTAATAAATACCGTCCGAAGCTGATTGTTGACAGGGTATAACAGAACCATTACGGCACTTTGTCTGGCCGAAAGGAGATAGTTTTGTTTCTCCAACAGCTCCTTGCCCCTGTTTGGTGGTGCCAACTTCAGGTGTGAAGCTGTACCAGGCAATGGTTGTTGGAATTTGGATTTTAGTTGGTCAATACTTAGGTTCATTCTTAAAAATAGCAGTATAAATTAGATTCTTTGCTGTTTTCCGAACTGTTTAAATATTTTCTTCTGCAATTTTATCGGAAAACAAGCTTTGTCTAAATAGAGAAAACTGAATATCGCAGGGTATGTGTTTTTGAAATTTTCAGAAACACTAAAACAGTCGTCGCGAAGCTTCTGAAAATTTCAGAAGGACCAAAACGGTCGTTGGGAAGCTTTTGAAATTTTCAGAAAGGCAAAAACAGTCGTCGCAAAGCTTTTGAAAATTTCAGAAGCTTCAAATGGCTATTTATTGGCAAATCACACAGCCTTCGCATTTGGATAATTCTCCACGCAGGCGTTTTTCTACCAACATTTTTATCCTGTCTTGCAATGCCGGAATACGGATGAATTCAATCACATCGTTGGTGAAAGCAAACATCAGCAGCAAGCGCGCTTCGGGTTCGGAGATACCACGCGACTGCATGTAAAATTTAGCGGTTTCGTCCAACGACCCGATAGTAGCACCATGCGAACATTTTACATCGTCGGCATAAATTTCCAGTTGTGGTTTAGTACGCATCTTAGCTGTTTTATTCAGTAAGATATTCCGGTTTGTCTGGAATGCAGTAGTTTTTTGTGCATCTTTTGCGACCAATAATTTTCCGGTAAACCCACCTTTTGCAAAACCATCCAACACATATTTAAAGAGCTCGTGACTATTGCAATTTGGTTTGTTATGAATAATGGAGGTAAAGTTATCTACCTGCTGGTTTTTATCTCCAATGACCATACCGCAAAGCTGAGTTTCGCAATGTTCTCCATCCAAGTCTATTTCAACCGTATTACGCGTCACACCGTTATGCAACGTGATTACATTGGCTATCACATTCGACGATGCACGTTGATCGATTAGTAGCGTGGATAGATTGGTGGTTTTGGTATGTGTATTTTCGAGTTTGTAATGTTCGTAAGTGGCATGTTCGCCCACAAACACTTCGGTGACGCGATTGGATAAGAAGCGAACTTCATCCACCGTGTGGTCGCACACCAATAGTTGCGCTTTGGCACCTTCTTCCAGAATAATCAGATTGTGACTATTCGCCATAAAATCGACATCCGAGCGCATAATATTTACGAGCTGCACAGGTTTAGTCAGTTGTACATTTTTTGGTACGTACATAAAGAATCCATCCTGAGCAAAAGCTCCGTTGAAAGCAACCAGTCCATCTTTTTTGGAAGTGCTTAGCTTGCCATAATATTCTTTTAATAATTCCGGACGTGTTTCAGCAATCTCTTTCAGGCTGCCTATAATTACTCCTTCGGGAAGTTTTAATGCTTTCGTATCCATGGTTGGATAAAACGCATCGTTTACCACAAAGAAAAGGTAAGATTGAATGCCCGGCACATCGCATTTAAACACATCATACGGATTTACCGGGATAGGAATACGATTAATGTTTAAGCCATAATCAATAGCCAGAGCCGCTTTAAGGTCGGAGTATTTATAGTTTTCCAACGCTGTAGTAGGAAATCGTAATTCTTCGAACAGCGCAAATGATGCGTCGCGAGAATCGTTCATCACCGCAGCCGAATGCTTTTTTATGCTTTCGTGATGTTGTTTGTATAAGTCGATATACGAAGCCTCCCCAACGCCTGCCAAAGAGAGGCTTTTTGAGTTAGTTTCGGCTATTATAGTTTTGTTTTCCATTTGTACAATTTTTCTTTACATTCCTTATGAGGAACTTAGATGGCGGCTTCCTCAACTTCTTTCTTAATCCAGTCGTAACCTCTTTCTTCGAGCTCGTAAGCCAGCTCTTTACCGCCCGACTTCACAATGCGTCCGTCGTACAATACGTGTACAAAATCAGGGATAATATAATCCAGCAGACGTTGATAGTGGGTAATGACGATGCTGGCGTTATCAGGGCTTTTTAGTTTGTTTACCCCATTGGCAACAATGCGCAAAGCGTCAATGTCCAGACCGGAATCGGTTTCGTCCAGAATAGACAAAAGAGGATTCAGCATGGCCATTTGAAAAATCTCGTTACGTTTTTTCTCACCACCCGAAAAACCTTCGTTTACCGAACGGTTTGCCAGTTTGTTATCCATTTCCACCAACTCTTTTTTCTCTCGCATTAGTCGAAGAAAATCGGTAGCTGAAATAGGATCCAGATTTTTATATTTACGGTGTTCATTCACTGCCGTACGCATAAAGTTGACCATGCTTACGCCGGGAATTTCCACCGGATACTGAAAGCTCAGAAAAATTCCCTCGCGTGAACGATCCTCAGGGGTTAGTTCTAACAGATTTTTACCATTGAAAGTAACCTGTCCTTCGGTCACTGTAAATGCAGGATTTCCGGTGAGTACCGAAGATAATGTTGACTTGCCGGCACCGTTTGGTCCCATGATGGCATGTATTTCGCCTGCGTTAACAGTGAGACTTAATCCTTTTATAATTTCTTTGCCATTGATGTTGGCGTGTAAGTTTTTTATTTCTAACATATGTTTTGTCTAATGTCTTTTATCTAAAGTTTCTGTCGGCAAACAATTAATATCGCGACCGGAGGGAGTAAATATCGCAAGGCAAATATCGCCGTCAGGCTAATAACTTTTACCCTACCGAACCTTCCAGTGTTATTTGCAGCAGTTTTTGTGCTTCCACAGCAAACTCCATGGGAAGTTTGTTCAATACTTCTTTGGCATAACCATTTACAATTAAACCCACAGCATCTTCAGTAGAAATACCGCGCTGATTGCAATAAAATATCTGATCTTCGTTTATTTTTGATGTGGTAGCTTCGTGTTCCACAATGGCTGTATCATTATTTACCTCCATATATGGAAAGGTATGTGCACCACACTTGTCGCCGAGCAATAAGCTGTCGCATTGCGAAAAGTTCCGGGCATTTTCAGCTGCCGGATTCACTTTCACTAATCCACGATAGCTGTTTTGGCTCTTTCCTGCTGAAATTCCTTTGGAAAGAATATGGCTACTGGTGTTTTTTCCAATGTGGAGCATCTTTGTTCCGGTGTCGGCTTGTTGGTGATGATTGGTTACAGCCACCGAATAAAATTCGGCCGATGAATTATCACCTAACAAAATACAACTTGGGTATTTCCATGTTATGGCTGAGCCGGTTTCTACCTGAGTCCACGAAATCTTCGAGTTATCACCCTTGCAAATACCCCGTTTCGTTACAAAGTTATAGATTCCACCTTTACCTTCTTTATCGCCCGGATACCAGTTTTGTACCGTAGAGTACTTCACTTCGGCATTTTTCATGGCCACAATTTCCACAATGGCTGCATGCAGTTGATTCTCGTCGCGCATAGGTGCTGTACAACCTTCGAGATATGAAACGTAACTATCTTCGTCGGCTACAATTAAAGTCCGTTCAAACTGACCGGTATTCATCGCGTTGATGCGGAAATAAGTCGAAAGTTCCATAGGACAACGAACGCCCTTGGGAATGTACACAAATGAACCATCCGAAAATACGGCGCAGTTTAATGTGGCAAAAAAGTTGTCGGTATATGGAACTACTGAGCTCATGTATTTCTGTACCAAATCGGGGTGATGTTCCACCGCTTCGCTGAATGAACAAAAGATGATACCCAGTTCTGATAAACTTTCTTTGAAAGTCGTTTTTACTGAGACGCTATCCATAACTGCATCTACCGCTATTCCCGATAAAGCCATTCGTTCCTGAAGTGGAATGCCCAGCTTCTCGAATGTTTTAAGCAATTCAGGATCCACTTCGTCCAAGCTTTTCGGTGCATTTTTCCGAGGAGCAGCATAATATGCTATACTTTGATAATCAATATTCGGGACTGTAAGGTGTGCCCAGGTTGGCATCTCCATGGTGAGCCAGTGCCGATAAGCTTTTAAGCGAAACTCTAACATCCATTCCGGCTCGTTTTTCTTTGCCGAAATAAGGCGAACTACTTCTTCGCTGAGTCCAATAGGAATAATATCGGTTTCAATATCGGTGGTGAAGCCGTATTTGTAATCTCCCTGGGTGACCTGGTCTAATATATCTGTTGACATGATGTTTTTTATTAACTACGTTGACCGTTGGTTTCTTATTCTTTCTCAGCAGTCCATTATTTAAACGCTATCTGTTTAAATATGAATTGCAAAGAGAATTAATGCTACAAAGATACAAAAAATGTGTTTTAGAACATACTTCTTTGACTTAATAGATTAGACAACCATAACGTAAATGGTCTGCCATTTGTTTCAGATTACAGGTATATTGGCTTTATTTAGGCAAAAGAAGAAGGCTGGTTGAACTGAAAATAAAAAGGTTTCACACTTTCTTTTAAATTGAAAAGCTGTCCCATTGCAGTCATATTTATTTGTTGTTTTCCAGTTTTTTCTGTATTTTTTTTATGGCCGACTCGATTGATTTTTCGGGCTCTATTACATTAAATTCACCCCAAAACTGATGGTCTGTAAAACCGGATGCCTCGTCGCTGATAATGACCGATGGTCTGAGTTTTTCTTTAAAATCTGTTGATTTATCTTCGGCTCCTTTTCCCCAATTGGTTACGGCCATCTCAACGGTTGAAAAATAATTGGTATTAAACAGCCTTTTTTTCCAGTTTATTTTTAACCCAAGTTCAATGCGGCTGTAGGAATAATACCACCTGCCGTCTTTCTCAAGGTAGTCTATTCTGTATTTGGCTTCGGTGGGATAAACCCGGGCATTGAAAGGTTTCTTTTTAATAAACATCAGAGCTGCTTCTTCTTTGTTAGATAGGTTAAGCGTAAATACCGCACTCTTTAAAGCCAGATTTCCCGCATCGATGTAAAGTTTACCTGCGTAAAGAGGGTCGGTTTTATTCGGGCGTTGCTTAAAATCTACAATGTAAATTAATCTGTTGTCAATGTGCGTTGAATGATCGAAAGTAAATTGATAATTAGAGAGCATCTCTTCGGTGAATATATATTCCGGATACTTCATAATATCAAGATACAATGAGTTGAATGGGCCGCCCTGAAGTTTAAACGCCAGTGTATCTAGTTTGGAGTAGTCTGCCTTTTTGCGAGCTTTATATAGTTTCACAGCATCCGATTTGTTCGATGTGTATGACTGTTTATCAATCTCTACTACTGCTTCTGCAAGCGAAACATAAGATCTTCCTTTTTTTATTGTTTCGCGATAGAAAGCTGTCATGAGGGTTGGCTTATTAAAATAGTTCTCACCTCTTTTTTCCAATACAGATTGAATCAGGACTTCTGCATTTTTTGAAATTACATTGAGTTCTGGTAATTCCACAGCAGAGGACTCCATTTCAATACGTGATTTCTGACTTTTTAAATCAGCCAAAGCTATTTGCTTATTTTTATAGCCGATAAAACTGACAGTAATTTTCGGCTCCGGAATATCTTTTGAAATTTTGAGTGAAAACTCTCCCTCTGAATTAGATATTGTAGAAATATTTGTTCCAACAACGATCAGGCCTGCAAAGGCTAGAGGACTTCCATTTTTTTTGTCGATGATTTTTCCTCTATATTCTGTAAAAGTTTCCGAGTCCTCTTTTTGTGTGGATTCATAAGTATTTATTGCTGCTGCCTGATTTGGAAGCAGAAATAGGAGCAAAGCAAAAGAACAAACTGACAGGAATCTGTCAATTGAAAACGGTGATTTAGTGCTCATACTATTTTTGTTTTGAATTTAAAGTCCGTAAAATTAAAGAAAATAGTTTATTCAAAGAATAAAATCAAGACTTTTGAATAACAACGAACTGAAATATAACAGTTTCTTTATCCAAATGTTGATTCTTTAAATGCAAATCGACCCGATTCATTAGAATCGGGTCGATTAAATAGTAGAAATTTCAACTGAACTTCAATGCTAATCACTGAGGTTAGAATAGTACCTTGAAGGTTTTAAGCTCTTGACTTTGTCTTATTTGTAATAAGTAAATTCCCTTGTGAGGAAGGTTTAATGTGATTTCGGAGGAACTATTCTGAATATCCAGAATTTGTTTCCCAATCAGATCCAATACTTTTATTCTGGAGTTGAGTGGAACATTCCGAACACAGATTCCTTCAGGGACTACAGACCATGAAATTAAATTGAATTTCTGATCGTCATTGTTTTGAGATACTTCTCCAACGATTTTTGAATTTTTACCATCTGCCGGGCCTCCAGTTGGTGCTTGTGCAGACGCGAGAAGTGAAATAAAAAGTAAAAATAGAGTAAAAGTTTTCTTCATATGCATAGAGTAAAAAATGTGTAACCTTTTAGATAATTAAAACGGTAATTTAGTAGCAATAACAGTACCAAAGCAAAAATACAAACTATTTTAAAACTTAAAGTTCGTAAAATTAGAAAAAATAGTTTGTTCTGCGAAAGAAATAAAGACTTTTGACTAACAGCAAGCTGAAATATAACAGTATTTAATCCGGATATTGATTTTTTTGATATAAATTAGTCCGACTTCAGAAGAAGGGGACTAAGTCTAATATTCGCTCAATCTGGCATAAAGGAGTGACCATATAAAAATGGATGCAGGCAAAGTCTTCTTTATATCCATATTTTCAAAGTTTTAAGCCCACATACTCCGGGTAAATGAAATATTTGCCCGATTGACCCCTGTTTGTTTAGCTTGATATTACATTTTAATTTCATTGGTTTTATAAGCAAATAAAAAGAAAGGCTTACATTTGCACCTTGTTTAATTAAAAAACCGGGAGTATATGAAAAAGCTTACTTCATCTCTTTTATTTATTCTGTTAGCACTGACACATAACATGGCACAAGAAAACCTGACTTACAAAACTCCGCCTGCAAGCATTATGAAGCTTGCCGATTACGAGCGCGCTCCGCAAGTATCCATCGACACGAAAAAAGAATATATGTTGCTGACTTATCGCAGCACATACAAAAACCTGGAAGACCTGAATCAGCAGGAGATGAGCATGGGTGGTTTACGCATTAATCCGGTAACCAATATTGCTTCGGCAGCCAGCTACATCAACAACCTGAAAGTACGAAAAGTGGTAGCCAAAGAGGCGGTTCAGGTAAAAGGATTGCCGGTGAACCCGCGCATCACTTATATAGCCTGGTCGCCCGACGAAACGAAAATTGCATTTACCAATACCGTGGCAGGTGGCGTGGAACTTTGGGTGCTGGATATGGCTTCGGCTCAGGCAATACGACTAACGGAACCGGTGATCAATGCCAACCTGGGCAGTCCGTTTAACTGGTACCGGGATAGCAAACAATTATTGGTTCGGCTGCTTCCTGCCAATCGTCCGGCTCTTATTGACCCTAAAAAAGAACTACCTCTTGGACCTACAGTTTCGGTGAGCAACGGCTCTAAATCACAAAACCGGACTTATCCCGATTTGTTGAAAAACGCGACCGACGAAACGAACTTCGTTACGCTGGCTACGTCCGAATTATATACGGTGGATCTGGCCGGAAAGACCAGTTTGTTTAAAGCAGGGGCTATGTATGCCGGCGAATCCTTCTCGCCCGACGGAAAATATCTACTCACCACCATCCTGCACAAACCTTTCTCGTATGTAGTTCCTCTCAATAAGTTTCCACAGGTGAGCACGGTGTACGATTTGCACGGTAATGTGGTGAAAACGGTGAACGACGTTCCGCTTTCGGAAGTATTGCCCAAAGGTTTTATGGCTGTACGTAAGGGGAAACGACAAATGAACTGGCGTTACGACGAACCGGCTACGCTGTATTATGTGGAAGCGTTGGATGGTGGCGATCCGCAAACAAAAGCCGACTACCGCGATGCCATTTACCTGTGGAAAGCTCCGTTTACTCAGGATGCCGACTTGCTGATTAATCTTCCTCAGCGGTTTATGAATATTATTTGGGGAAATGAATCGGTAGCTATTGTGCAGGATGAATGGTACGACACCCGCAACGAGAAAACTTACCTCGTCAATCCGTCAAAGCCCGGCGAAAGCCCAAAGGTGATTACCGACCGAAACTTTCAGGATGTATATTCCGATCCCGGACATTTTGAAACATGGAAAAACGAATATGGAAAATACGTGTTGGCTATTGCCGACAATGCGCTTTTCCTTATTGGCGACGGACACACCCCAAAAGGACAGTTTCCGTTTATAGACGAACTAAACCTGACTACCTTGAAAACAAAACGACTGTATCAGTCGACCTACACCGACAAAGTGGAAGAGATTTTCGACATTGAGGACTATAAAAAAGGAGAAGCATTGGTACGTATTCAGTCGAAAAACGAATATCCCAACTATTTCTTCCGCAATTTCCGTAAAAAGGATGCTCTGACGCAGGTCACCCATTTTCCTAATCCGTTCGAAAGCATTAAAGATGTGTACAAAGAGGTGATTAAATATCACCGGGCCGATGGCGTGGAACTATCGGGCACGCTGTATTTGCCGGCAGGTTACAATCGCAAAGCAAAGACCGAAAAACTGCCGCTGCTCATCTGGGCTTACCCGGCCGAATACAAAGATAAAAACAGCGCCGGACAAAGTACGGCCAATCCTAACGAATTTACCTACCCGTATTACGGTTCGTTTGTGTATTGGGTATCCCGTGGCTATGCCGTGCTCGACGATGCGGCTTTCCCCATTATCGGCGAAGGCAAAACCGAACCTAACGATAACTTTATCGAACAATTGGTTTCCAATGCCAAAGCAGCCATCGATGCTGTGGATTCATTGGGCTATATAAATCGTGCCAAGGTGGCTGTAGGCGGACACTCGTATGGTGCTTTTATGACTGCCAACCTGCTGACTCATTCCAAGCTCTTTGCTTGCGGCATTGCACGCAGCGGAGCTTACAACCGTACGCTCACACCTTTCGGTTTTCAGAGTGAACAACGCAACTACTGGGATGCACCCGAGGTATACAATGCTATGTCGCCGTTTCAGAATGCCGATAAAATGAAAACACCGCTGTTATTGGTACATGGCGAAGCCGACAACAACCCCGGCACCTTTACCCTGCAAACAGAGCGTTACTTTCAGGCACTCAAAGGCCTTGGAGCACCGGCTCGCATGGTGATTCTGCCTAAAGAACAACACAGCTATGTGGCACGCGAGAATATTCTGCATCTGCTTTGGGAACAGGATCAGTTTCTGGAAAAATACCTGAAGTAAAACCACACTATCCATTATTTTGGAGAACATAAATAAACCATCGGATGAGCAATTCATTCGATGGTTTATTTTTTTCTATACTTCGGAAGCAACATATCTTTGAATCTTATCTTTGAATTTTACAGTTTATTGAATAGACCCTTAAAATTAGTGGTTCATTGTCGCTCCGGAGTAACCTTTAGTCGCTAATTAGCGACTTGTTGCCACTAATTAGCAGGTTGCAGTCGCTCCGGAGCAGCTTTTATCGCTAATTAGCGACTTGATGCCACTAATTAGTGGGTTTTAGTCGCCCCCGAGTGCTAACAGGTAGTAAATGATTAAAAAGAAAAGGCTTCATACCGTATGAAGCCCTTTCGATAAGGAGTGAAAACGATTACTTTGCAGCAGGGTCGTCTGTCGCTCAACTGTACACCCAACGATTTGCTGGAGTGGGTGCCATCCAAAGATATGGCGGCAAACACCACGCACTCATTGAATGCCCTGAAACGCAACGAGGCTTTCCTGAACAACGTAACTCAGCTGATGAACAGTGCCCCGCTGGAGAAATTGGAAAAAATACAGGAAATTATTCAGAAAGAACTGGAAGAATGAATGGAGGAAAAAGAACAACTATCAGGTGAAAATAAAACAAACCCGCTCCATTTTCAGGAAGCGGGTTTGTGAGTTCTGGTTTATTCCGAAATTAATTCAACGGACTATACAAATTTACGCCACGAACTGTCGGCCTGATAATCGGCCACAACCAACGTGGTCTGATTGGTTGAGAAAAAGCTGAGAAGTGCCGTGATTTCCTGACGAAGAATGGAAACTGCTCCATCAATCAGGTCGGTACGGAAGCCTGCGTCGCCCAACTTCATCACTAAATCCATGGAAGCAATACGACTCATCACGCGTCCTATCTCTACTAGCTTGCGTTGTGACATTTGAATATCAATATCGAAATTAATCAACTCTTTCAGGTATTTAGCAGCGCGTTCGGTAAGTCGGTGTCCTTCCAGATACAGATACAATCCGTTCTGTTTGGCATTTTTCATCAGTTTTACCAAGGCTTCGCCAATCTGAGCGTAGAGAATGTCGTTAGATCCTTCAAAAATCTGGAACGGACGACTATCTACCGTTCCGCGACCGGCAATATGGTTCAGTTTATACCCTTTAGCTCCCACCAAGGTAAGCAAAGTCTGCGACGAATCCTGCATGAGGTCGGTGGTTACGGTTTTAATAATGTTGGCTTCGAGACCTAAGCTGGTTAAATCGTTTTCAATACCGGCTACTCCTGCACTATGTTTGCAAAAAGCAGAAAGAATGGTAAAGTTAGCTTGCAGGCGTGCCAGATGTTGTTGAACCTGATCGTATACAAACAAAGGTTTTCCTCCGATAAGACGACCCTGACAATGCGTAATGGCTTCATCGAGCATGCGCTTTACAAATCCCATGCCCATACCCGGAAAATGCAGGCGACTACGATGCAACAGATCTAGCATAAGTTGAATGCCGTTGGTATGAGGAATGAGTTTTTGCAGTTTTGGGATCTTTACATCCACAATATTACGCCCGTAAGGAATCTGGTAGAGACCCAGATTTTCGAAATATTCATCCACCACAATGTTTTGATCCGGTTGGGTATTGTCGCATACAAAGAAGTCGATGTCCCGTTGAAGCCCGCCCTGCTCTGTTTGTTTTCTGGCCGAGAGCAACCAGTAATCTGCTTGTCCGGTTAATCCCGCCCAGTGTTTTGTTCCTTTCAGATTATAATGATTGCCTTCATCGGTATACGAAGTCTGCATGTTCAGGGCATCACTCCCGAATCCCAATTCTGTAATCATGAGTCCGCCCATGTTTTGGTTATTCAAAAACCGACTAAACACTTCTGGCTTCATGCAATCCTGCCCGTACTTGGCAAAAGGTTGAAGAAAAAGAGCACTGTTAATCCCCAGCGTAAGAGATAAGGCCAACGATTCGTAAGAGGCGGCGGATAAAAGCTCCAGACTATCCTGCACAGCTCCTCCTCTGCCACCATATTCGGTAGGAATCACTACCGAAAGTGGATTACAATCCATAATTTGTCCCCATACCTTGGGGCAAATGCCGCGGGTTATCCCCATTTTGTCAATGTCATTTTCATCGTGGAATACTCTTTTCAACGTATTCTTAAAGTTTTGAATAAATGACTCGAAAGGCTGAACCGGTTCTTCCTTTTCAATGGAAGGTTCTGGTTTAGCTGAACTTGTGTTTTGCGATTGTTGCATATTCAGTTTGTTATTGTAAATAAATTCATGTACTGCTTTTCAAGTACATGGCGTTAGAACAAGTTCGGCGGTCAAATGTTTTGATTTACAATAAATTGCTTGTGTATTTATGCAATTTTCCGAAATTTTGGCAAGTGATGTGCTACCGAATCGCTCTTTTTGGTTCAAAAAATCAGGGGTTTGGAGAAAAATGAGAGGAATAAGGTGGAATAATGAAACGGCTGAGCAGTGAAAGTGAATTATCCTGACAAAATCGGATTAAACTACGCAGACATTGTTTACCTTTGCAATCAAACGAACAAATTCAACCCAGATGCCCGATATAAAAAAAGAACTACCGACAGAGAAAACCGTTTTACATCCCCGAAACAAACACCGGGGACTTTATGACTTTAAACAACTCATCATTACTTGTCCGGAACTGGGCAAATATGTAAAACCCAATGCCTACGGCAACGAGTCGATAGACTTTGCCAACCCGAAAGCGGTAAAATGGTTGAACAAAGCTTTGCTGAAACAATATTACGGCGTTGAATACTGGGATATTCCGAGTGGTTATCTGTGTCCGCCTATTCCGGGCAGAGCCGATTATATTCATCTCGTTGCCGATCTGTTGGCATCCAGTAATAACGGGAAAATTCCAACCGGATTCAAAATCCGGTGTATGGATATTGGCGTTGGTGCCAGTTGTGTGTTCCCTATCATTGGGAATAAGGAGTATGGTTGGTCTTTTATCGGATCGGATACTGATACCTCAGCGCTTGACTCGGCAACCAAGATCATCACCTACAATAATTTTTTGAACCGAAATGTTGATCTTCGTTATCAGGAAAATCCCAAAGACATTTTTCATGGCATCATGGAACGCAGTGAACCTGTTGACGTGACTATTTGCAATCCGCCTTTCCATTCTTCAGCCGAAGAAGCGCAGGAAGGAACACTCAAAAAACTAAGCAGCTTGAATCATAAAAAAATAACTACTCCCACGCTGAACTTTGGTGGTCAGAACTCCGAACTATGGTGTGACGGTGGCGAAGAACGTTTTGTGCGCGACATGATTCGTCAAAGCAAGCAGTTTGGGTCCAATTGCTTTTGGTTTACTACCCAAATATCAAAACAATCGCATCTGCCCGGTGTATATGAAGCCCTGAAACATGCCGGAGCGTTGGAAGTAAAAACCATTCCGATGAATCAGGGAACAAAAGTGAGTCGCATTGTAGCATGGACCTTCCTGAAAAAAGACCAACAGAATGGTTGGATAAGCACTCGTTGGGCAAGTAATGCTTTTCAATAATTTAAAATAATTCATTCTATGAAGTTTTTCGCAACAACTCAGATTCGTCAACTGGACAAGTATACCATCGAGTATGAGCCGATTACTTCCATTGATTTAATGGAAAGAGCAGCCGACGCTCTTTACACATCCTATTTAGAAACTTTCCCGTATCAGCGGCCTGTACTTATTCTGGCCGGACCGGGTAACAATGGCGGTGATGCACTGGCATTGGCGCGCATGCTTCTTCATACAAGGCTTGATGTAAAAGTCATTTTGCTGCATGCGGATAAGCTTTCGAAAGACTGTGAAACAAACCGGAATCGCTTGGTGGAAATGTATCCCGATGTGTTAACCGAACTTTCCGAAAAATTCGCAGTTCCTGAGATCACGAATGACACCATTATTATTGATGGTCTTTTTGGTTCGGGAATTAACCGGATACTGACCGGTATTTTTGCTGAAGCGGTAAAATGGATTAATCGTAGTGCGTATACCGTAGTAGCTATCGATGTGCCTTCGGGTTTACTGGGCGAAGAAAACCCACTCCATGAAAAGTCAGTCATCGTACAAGCCGACTATACCTTCAGTTTGCAATGTCCCAAACTGGCATTTTTGTTTCCTGAAAATGAAATTTACGTGGGCGAATGGAAAATGGTTGACATTGGCATTCATCCTGCAGCAATTGAAGAAACTGAAAGCGATTTTTATTATCTCGAAAAAGAGGATATTGCCTCTCTAATCAAAAAAAGGTCGAAGTTTTCGCACAAAGGAACTTTTGGTCATGCACTTATTGTGGCAGGCAGTAAAGGAATGTCGGGTGCTTCGGTATTAGCTGCTAAAGCTGCACTCAGATCAGGAGCCGGATTGGTAACTATTCACGGACCGGAATGCAACCGAAACATTGTGCAAACCATTATTCCGGAAGTAATCTTCCAATCCGACTATGCCACCGACCTGGTGAGCAATGTAGAGGCGTCTGAAAAACATAATGCTATTGCTATCGGACCGGGAATAGGCGTTCATGCCGAAACTACGGAAATGCTGAAAAACTTTCTGAAGAAACAGCATAAACCCTGCGTACTGGATGCCGATGCCCTCAACATTTTATCCCAACACAAGGATTTGTTGAAACTGATTCCTGAAAATAGTATACTGACTCCACACCCGAAAGAATTTGACCGGCTTTTTGGACCCAGCATCTCGACATACGAACGAATGAAAAAAGCTTCACTGGCTGCTCAGGATCTGGAACTGATCATTATTCTGAAAGGAACGTATACCATCATTGCCACTCCCGACGCTAAACTGTACTTCAATAGTACCGGAAACTCCGGCATGGCTACAGCCGGGTCGGGTGATGTATTAACCGGCATACTAGTGGGATTGTTGGCACAGGGTTACTTCCCGGAAGATGCAGCTAAAACAGCTGTTTATCTTCACGGACTGGCAGGTGATCTGGCGTTGGAAACCCAATCGGAAGAATCGCTTATGTCCGGTGATACTATAGCCGCACTGGGAAAAGCTTATCAATCATTCCGAAAATAATCCGTCGGAATACATTCTTTACTATCTATCTATCGGTCTGTTTCCGGTCCGTTTCAACTTAAATATATTTACATAAAACTATTAGTCTGTAAACTTTTGTGAATAAGTTGCATATATGAAACAATCCGATTAATTTTGCGTTAATTCACTTGAATTGGTTGAAAGGTCAAATCCGATCAGCACAAACAAGGCATTCCTTCATTATTGAGACAAACATGCACAGAAGCAAATTATATATCTTTATTTTTTTTACTTGTTTGGTTTATTCCGTAAATGCTCAACAGCACTTTACGATCAGTGGTTACGTCAGGGATGCAAAAACAGGAGAAGATATGATTGGTGCAACGGTAACAGTCAAAGAACTTCCCGGCACCGGATCTTCGGCCAATACCTACGGTTATTACTCTATCACCTTGCCTGCGGGACATTATCAAATCTCAGCACAGTTTATGGGTTATACACCACAGGTTCAAACCGTGAATTTAAACCAATCCCAGAAGCTTGATTTCCAACTTACCGAACAGGTAAATGAACTGAAAGAGGTAGTGGTTTCGAGTCAGCGAAAGAATGAGAATATTACCAAGCTCCAGATGGGCGTGCAAAAGCTTGACACCAAAGATCTAAAAAACATACCGGTTATTTTTGGAGAAAAAGATGTTTTAAAAACCATTCAGTTACTACCTGGAATCAAATCGGCCGGTGAAGGTAGCAGTGGATTTAATGTTCGTGGTGGCGCTACCGATCAAAATCTGATATTGCTCGATGAAGCCACCGTGTATAACGCCTCCCACTTGATGGGGTTTTTCTCGGTTTTCAATTCCGATGCCATTAAAGACATTTCGGTATACAAAGGAAATGAACCGGCAGAATATGGTGGAAGACTATCATCGGTACTGGATATAAAGATGAATGATGGTAATGATAAGAAGTTATCGGTCAGTGGTGGAATTGGATTAATTTCTTCCCGGGTAACACTCGAAGGCCCTATTGTAAAAGACAAGGGTTCGTTTATCATCTCCGCCCGCAGAACATACGCCGACTTATTCGCAAAACTGTCTAACGACAGCACAATAAACAATGCACGCCTATACTTTTACGACTTTAATGTAAAAGCCAACTATCGGATAAATAATAAGAACCGTATTTTCCTGTCCGGATATTTTGGAAGGGATGTCTTGGGATTAAGCAATACCTATGGTATACACTGGGGAAACAGTACAGCTACCATTCGGTTGAATCACCTGGTTTCCGATCGTCTATTTTCAAACACTTCACTAATATTCAGCAACTATAATTACAAGATTAATGTGAATAATGGAATCGAAATGAATATTATCTCCCGTATTCAGGACTATAGTTTGAAACAAGACTTACAGCTATACTCGGGCAATAACAGTACTCTGCGGTTTGGCATTAACTCCACCCTTCATAAAATAATCCCCGGAATCATTACCGCCATCAGCGACGTGGATTTAAAAAGTTTGACAAACAAACATGCTTGGGAAAATGCCATTTACATCTCCCATCAGTATAGTCTGTCAAAGAAACTAAGTATGGAGTACGGTGCACGCTTCACGACTTTCAGTATCCTGGGACCGGGTAAATTTTACACGTACGATTCTATTGCTGACCCCAGAGATACGATGACTTATAAAACCGGTCAGTTTATGAGAACCTATTTCAACATCGAACCACGCGTCAGCTTTAATTATATTTTGAATGATGCCAGTTCTCTGAAAGCCTCTTATTCCCGCAATGTGCAGAATTTACATCAGTTGTCCAATTCTACCTCAGGTAGCCCCACTGATTTATGGATTCCGAGTAGTAATAATGTAAAACCGGAAATTTCCGATCAGGTATCGCTGGGATATTACCGTAACTTTGCAGATAATCAATATGAGTTTTTTACTGAGATTTATTACAAAAAGCTTCAGAATCAAATTGATTATAAAACAGGAGCCGAACTCAACTTTAATGAGAATGTTGAATCACAGATTTTATTTGGAAAAGGGCGTGCTTACGGACTGGAAATGTTTCTGAAAAAAAAATACGGTAAGTTTAATGGTTGGATCAGTTATACCCTATCGCGGACCGAACGCCAGTTTGATGGTATAAACAATGGTAATTATTATCCGGCAAGACAGGATAAAACGCACGATATTTCGATAGTGGGTATCTACGAACTGAACAAACACTGGACTTTCTCTTCAACCTGGGTTTATAACACTGGCAATGCTGTTACGTTTCCTACCGCAAAATACCAGATAGACGGAAAAACGATGATGTATTATTCCAATCGAAATGCCAACAGAATGCCTGCCTATCATCGTCTGGATTTTGGAGCTACATGGCTTGTAAAAAAGACCAAAGACTTTGAATCAAGCTGGACATTCTCCATATACAATGCCTACGGACGAGATAATGCGTACATGATTCGATTCAGAAACAATGAATTGGATCCGACTAAAACAGAAGCAATTCAAACAACTTTATTCAAGTTTGTTCCTTCATTTTCTTATAATTTCAAATTCTAAAAGAATGAAACATCATATAATTCAGCTGACTATATTCCTACTATTAATCTGCTTTTTTTCATCCTGCGAAAAAGTAATTGATCTCAAGCTGGACACGTCTTCACCAAGTATTGTCATACAGGGCAATGTATTTGATCACGACGGGCCCTATAAAATACAAATATCAAAAACAGTAGCTTTTACGGAGCCCAACATCTTTCCGGCTGTTACAAATGCCAGGGTTACGATCAGCGATAATTTGGGAAACTCCGAAACCTTGACAGAATCCAGCCCGGGTACGTATATTACATCTACACTAAAAGGAAAATCGGGAGTGACCTATACATTAACGGTCGAAACCGAAGGTAAAACATATACAGCTCTATCTACTATGCCGGAACCAGTAAACATAGACCGAATTTATATTCGGAAAAGTGATGTTGGAAATGGCAGAGAAGTCGCATTTGATTTTCAAGATCCACCAGACATTGATAACTACTACCGTGTTCTCGAATATATTAATGATAGTCTGAAAACCGGAGTAAATGTGGGAAATGATAAACTTTATCCCGGAAAGATTATCACCTATTCACTCGGATCATCATCAATTAAAGAAGATAGTGTATTACAAAGCGGTGACAAAGTGAAAATACAATTTGAATGCATAGATAAAGGTGTATATGAATATTTCCGAACCACAAAAGGAAACAGCGATCAATCTACTTCCCCTACAAATCCCACGTCGAACATCAGTAACGGAGCATTAGGCTATTTCAGTGCTTGTACTGTACGTCAAGACTCAATTATTTATCATTGATTACATGGTAGATAAAAGAAACAATGGCTGATTTAATGAATGTTAGATCAGCTATTGTTGTTTTTAACTTGTACTAAATAGTTAAAGTTTTTAGTTGTAATAAATATTTATTCTAGACAAAAGCGATTCTTCAAATAAAAGCTGTTTCTTTGCAGCTAATTAATAGACTTATTAAATACAATCATTAAACATGAGCATTAAAAGCGAACAAACGACTGAACAAACCATATTGACTGTTGCGGAACAGCTCTTTTTAGAAAAAGGATTTGCGTCGACTTCAACCACCCAAATTGCAAAAACGGTAGGTTGCAATCAGGCATTGGTTCATTACTATTTCCGGACAAAAGAGAATCTATTCAACACCATCTTCGAACAAAAATTTAAAAACTTCTTTGAACATATCTTCGAGAAAAAGAATATGGAGAATTTATCATTCGAAGAAAAAGTGAGGCGGGTTGTCGAATCTCATTTTGATCTGCTACGTCAAAATCCAAAGTTGCCTCTGTTGGTGTCCAATGAACTTGTTCGTCTGCCAGAACAAATTCAGAGTATAAGAGAAAACTTGCAACCAATGCCACAAGAACTTTTGTCGCATATGAATGCAGAACTGCAAAAGGAAATTGCAGCTGGACGTGTTCGCAAAGTCGATATGCTCGACATTGTTATGACTATGGTAACGCAAAATGTAGGATGCTTCATCATGCTACCTATGAGTACCGGCTTGTTGCAATGGACCGAGGAACAAGCCAAAGAAGTCATTGAACACCGAAGAGAAGAGAACGTACAGGTAGTACTTCGATATATAAGACCCTAATACAACTCAATATGAAAAGATTGATTTTAAACAGCCTGCTATTACTTGTTGTCCCTTTAGCTTCATTTTCACAGCAACTCACTCTGGATGAATGTCAGGCAAAAGCAAAAGCTAATTATCCGCTAATACAACAATACGGACTGATAGAACAAACCACTCAGTTTAATTTGAGCAACGCTAACAAAGGATATTTACCTCAGCTTTCACTTTCGGCCAAAGCAACCTATCAATCGGATGTAACCGAAATCCCGGCAGTTTTGGGGCAGATTCTATCTAAAGTATCGCAAACTCCGATAAGTTTTCCATCACAGAATAAAGATCAATATCAAGCGGTAGTAGAAGCCAGTCAGGTTATATGGGACGGAGGTATGATTTCTTCACAAAAGAAAACTACCAAAGCAAGTGCAGAAGTAGAAAAACAAAAGCTGGAAGTAGATCTGTTTTCACTGAACGAACGTGTTAATCAGCTGTTTTTCGGCATTCTTTTATTGGATGAGCAAATCAAACAAAACGACATTCTGCAAAGTGAGTTGGCAACTAATCTGAACAGAGTGATTGCCTATCAGCAAAACGGAGTGGCTAATCAGGCAGACATAGATGCATTAAAAGTGGAACAATTAAATGCAACTCAACATGACACCGAATTAAAAAGCACCCGTAAATCCTATTTTATCATGCTTTCAGTTTTTACCCGATTGAAAATTGATGAAAGCACATCCTTAGCTAAACCGGAAATTAATCTTGCTGTTTTGAACGATACAACCAATCATCGTCCGGAACTAACCCTTTTCAATGCCCAGAACCAACTCTATGACAGTCAGAAATTACTGTTGAATGCTGGTAACCGACCCAGATTAGGTGCATTTATACAAGGAGGATACGGACAACCAGGACTGAATATGTTTGTACCCGGATTTTCGCCCTTTTACATCGGAGGTTTAAAACTGTCGTGGAATTTTAGTGGCTTATATACGCAGAAAAACAATATAACTAAACTGGAAATCAACAAACGGTCAAACGAAATTCAGAAAGAAACTTTTCTGTTCAATAGCGATTTGAAAACCAGACAGCAAAAAACAGAGATTGAAAAGTTGCAGTCTACACTCTCCAACGATGACGAAATTATTCGTTTACGTACCAACATAAAAAAATCGGCTTCAGCTAAGGTGGATAATGGAACACTGACTATCACTGATCTGATTCGCGAAATAAATGCCGAAAATCAGGCAAGACAATTAAAGTCACTACACGAAATTCAACTGATTATGAGTGTGTATGAACTTAAGAACAATATAAATAATTAATCCTGCATACAGAATATGAAAACAACTATCATCAAAAGTCGATCCTATTTCAGCAAGGCATTTACTTACGGCTTACTAATCTTCACTCTTTCCTCTTTGCTCACTTCTTGTGGAAAATCGAAAGATGATTACGATGCTTCCGGCACTTTCGAAGCTACAGAAGTGATTGTATCGGCTGAAGCAACCGGTAGAATTCTCTCATTCGACATTGAAGAAGGACAAACACTTACATGCAATGAGTTGATTGGACGAATTGACAGCACTCAGCTTTACCTGCACAAACAACAGATTATAAGCAACAAGAAAGCCTTACAAAGCAATCGTCCTGATATAAAGAAACAAATTGCTGCCATACAACAGCAAATCACAACAGCAAAATCTGAACGTAAACGGTTTGAGAATCTGGTAAAAGCAAATGCGTCCAACCAAAAACAAGTAGACGATATTAATGCACAAATTGCCGTACTGGAGAAACAACTGGATGCTCAGAAGACCACATTACAAACTACGAATCAGGGAATCAGTGACAATAGTGAAGGGGTAACATTTCAGGCAGAACAACTCGATGATCAGCTGCAAAAGTGTAAAATTATAAGCCCGATAGCCGGAACTGTTCTGGTAAAATATGCCGAAATGGGCGAAGTGGCTTCACCGGGAAAAGCTTTATTTAAAATAGCAGATACCAACCATATGATTCTTCGGGCTTATATCACTGCCGATCAGCTAAGCCAACTTAAAATCGGACATAAAGTAAAGGTAACATCCGATTTTGGAAAAGATAAGAATCGTGATTACGCTGGTACGCTGGCCTGGATCTCAAGTAAAGCAGAATTTACTCCAAAAACAATTCAAACGCGCGACGAACGCGCCAATCTGGTTTATGCTGTAAAAATCAATGTAAAGAATGACGGATTAATTAAAATCGGAATGTACGGAAACGTAAAATTCAATTGATTATTCCTAATAAGATAAAGTTTCATGGATAAAGGAAATAAAGTTTTACCATCGGCCATTCACTGTGTATCGGTAAGTAAAAGTTACGGAGAGACAGAAGCATTAAAGGATGTCACTTTTGATGTCACCGACGGTGAAATATTCGGCATCATTGGTCCTGACGGGGCTGGCAAAACCACTCTTTTCAGAATACTGGCGACATTGATTTTAGCCGATAGCGGAATATCTGCAATTGACGGTTTTGATGTGGTAAAAGATTACAAGGAGATTCGGAAGCGGGTTGGTTATATGCCCGGACGGTTTTCGCTTTATCAGGATTTGACTGTTGAAGAAAATTTAAAGTTCTTCGCCACTGTTTTCAATACAACGATTGAAGAAAATTATGAACTGGTCAAGGATATTTACCAACAGATTGAACCATTCAAGAACCGTCGTGCCGGAAAACTGTCGGGTGGGATGAAACAAAAACTGGCTTTAAGCTGTGCTCTGATACATAAACCAAGTGTTCTGTTCCTAGATGAACCGACTACCGGTGTAGATCCTGTTTCACGTAAGGAATTTTGGGGAATGCTTAAAAATCTAAAAAAGCAAGGCATCACCATTTTGGTTTCTACTCCCTATATGGACGAAGCCGGTTTGTGCGACCGGATTGCTTTAATTCAAAACGGACAGTTTCTCAAAATAGACAGTCCTGCAAACATAGTGAAACAATATGAAACCAAACTATGGGCGGTAAAAAGTGACAACATGTACAAACTGCTAACAGATTTGCGTGCGAATGAATTATCTAAAAACTGCTTTGCCTTTGGAGACAAACATCATGTTTCAGTCGACAATGCTCAATTGACTGTTGATAGTTTAAATAGTTACCTGCAACAGAAAGGACACACAAATATTGAGATCCGGGAAATAGAGCCGACTATTGAAGATTGTTTTATGCAACTAAGTCTGAAATAAAGTGCGAAAATAAAGGAGATAATAAAGATGAACGATATAATCGAACATAATTCTAACAAGGTAATCATTGCCGAAAATCTGACTAAGAAATTTGGGCACTTTACAGCAGTCGATCATATTTCATTCGAAGTGGAACGGGGTGAAATCTTCGGATTCCTTGGTGCCAACGGTGCGGGAAAAACTACGGCTATGCGTATGTTGAGCGGACTCAGCATCCCCACCGGAGGAAAAGGTATTGTTGCCGGATACGACATTGGTACGCAAACGGAGCTGGTAAAGAAAAATATAGGTTATATGAGCCAGAAGTTTTCTCTTTATGATGACTTAAAGGTTTTGGAAAACATAGAACTTTTTGGTGGTATCTACGGAATGAAAGACAAAGAGATCAAAGAGAAAACCGATAAATTAATGCAGGTCTTAGATTTTGAAAGCGAACGGAATAAATTGGTAGGTTCGTTACCATTAGGTTTCAAACAAAAACTGGCATTCTCGGTTTCGATTTTCCATAATCCGCAGGTTGTATTTTTGGACGAACCAACCGGAGGTGTGGATCCGATCACACGCCGTCAGTTTTGGGAATTGATTTACGACGCTACCTCACGTGGAATAACTGTTTTTGTCACTACACATTATATGGATGAAGCCGAATATTGCAACCGGGTTTCCATCATGGTGGATGGAAAAATTGAAGCACTAGATTCACCAAGAAATCTCAAAAATCAATTTAAGGCCAATAGCATGGATGAAGTATTTCAGCAACTGGCACGCAAAGCAACAAGAATTGACAGTTGACAGTGTATAGTTGACAGTTGATAGTGAAGATTTATAACACATTTATATGGAAGAGAAAACAGTAAAATTTAAATCATACACATTTGCATTACGCATAATTAAAGCATATAAATTTCTTAGCTCAGAGCAAAAAGAGTTTGTATTATCTAAACAAATGCTACGAAGCGGAACCGCAGTTGGTGCTTTAATCAGAGAAGCTGAGCACGCAGAATCAAAGGCTGATTTTATTCATAAGATGAGCATTGCTTTGAAAGAAGCAAATGAGACTGAATACTGGTTGATGCTTTTGCATGACAGTGAATTCTTTGACGAAAAATCATTTCAATCTATAATATCGGATTGTCAGGAATTAATCAAGATGTTAGTAAGCATAATCAAGTCATCAAAAGAAAATAGCAAAAAGTATTAACTGTCAATTTTCAACTATCAACTGTCAACTAAGTACATGAAACAACTATTATCTTTTATTCGAAAAGAATTTTACCATATCCTGCGTGACAAAACCACTATGATGATTCTGTTATTGATGCCGATCATTCAGATTATTTTGTTTGGCTTTGCACTTACCACAGAAGTGAAAGACACGCAGGTGGCAATATTGGCACCTGCGAATGACGAAGCCAGCAGTCGTATCATCGACAAGATAAATGCCAGTGCTTATTTTGATGTTACGGCAAGACTTCATAATACCAACGAAATTCAGTCCACCTTTCGCGATGGCAAAGCGAAACTGGTAGTTGTTTTTGAAGATCATTTTGGCGAGAAGCTTCGCCATAACGGGAAAGCTCACATACAACTTATTGCTGACGCCACTGATCCGAATGCTGCTACTTCATTCACCTCTTATGCAAGTAACATTATTACTTCATATCAACAGGAGTTGATGGGCGAAAGTAAGAATCCATATCAGATCACTCCAGAAATAAAAATGCTTTACAATCCGCAAATGGAAGGAGCTTTCAACTTTGTACCGGGTGTACTAGGGATGATTCTGATTCTGATCTGTGCTATGATGACATCTATAGCCATTGTTAGGGAAAAAGAAATGGGAACCATGGAAATCTTACTGGTCTCGCCCATGAAACCCATTTACATCATTCTATCTAAAATCACCCCCTACTTTGTACTTTCATGTGTGAATTTTGCCACCATCATGGTATTGTCTGTTTTTGTTCTGAAAGTACCAATTGCCGGAAGTTTTATAAGTTTAGTGGTGGTTTCATTGCTTTATATTTTCGTAGCATTATCATTTGGATTACTTGTTTCGACCATAACTACCTCACAACAGGCCGCTATGTTGGTTTCGGGAATGGGACTCATGATTCCGGTCATGTTGTTATCCGGTATGATTTTTCCTATCGAAAATATGCCTCTACCTCTTCAGTGGCTCTCATGTATTGTTCCGGCAAGATGGTATATTGCAGCGGTAAAAGCCATTATGATTGAAGGACTAGGTATTAGTTCTGTTCTAAAAGAAATAGGAGTTCTTTGTTTGATGGGGTTGATTTTAGTTACAATAAGTCTACGAAAATTTAAGATCAGGTTGGAATAATACAGAGGCAAGGAGTAAGAGGCGAGAAAAAAATAGACAACATTATGATAAAATATCTTCTTAAAAAAGAATTTAAACAAATACTTCGGAATGGTTTTCTTCCGAAAATGATTTTCATGTTTCCACTCAATGTGTTACTCATTTTTCCATGGGCAGCCAGTTACGAAATAAAAAATCTGAATTTGAGTGTGATTGATAACGACCATAGTAGCTACTCACAACTGCTTACTCAGAAAATTATTTCATCGAATTATTTTAAGCTGACGAATGTTTCGCCAAATTACAAGAAAGCATTACAAAGCATCGAGAAAAATGAATCGGATATCATTCTTGAGATTCCGCCACACTTTGAAAAAGATCTGGTAAACCGTCAGGGAGGAAAAGTAATGATTTCGGCCAATGCAGTGAATGGAACGAAAGGTAGTATTGGAATGACTTACCTATCAAGTATTGTGACTGACTTTAACGGGCAGATCATTGAAGATCTGTCGCCTGCAGCAACCAATAACACTCCGAACATTCAACTTGACACACAATATCGTTTCAACCCTCATTTAAACTACCGGGTTTTTATGGTTCCGGCACTGATGGTTATGATTCTGACCTTGCTGTGTGGCTTTTTACCAGCTGTATCCATTGTTACTGAAAAAGAAAAAGGAACTATGGAACAGATTAATGTAAGCCCGGTTTCCAAAACCATGTTTATTCTGGCTAAGTTGATTCCATTCTGGATTATTGGTTTTATTGCTATCACCATTGGCTTTCTGGTTGCCTGGGCCGTTTACGGATTGATACCTGTCGGATATTTTGCATCCATCTACTTATTTACTGCCATCTATGTCCTGGCTATTTCCGGTTTGGGATTAGTTGTCTCAAATTATGCTGCGACCTTGCAACAAGCCATGTTTATGATATTCTTCTTTATGATGTTATTCATCATGTTGAGTGGATTGTACACGCCTATTGACAGTATGCCCGAATGGGCTAAATGGATAGCAGCTTTTAATCCGCTGAAACATTTTATGATCGTGATGCGATCCATTTATTTAAAAGGAAGCAATCCACTCCAACTATTGAATCAATTGTTGGCATTGATAGGATTTGCTGTTTTTTTCAATACATGGGCAGTATTGAGTTATAAGAAAAAGAACTAAGATTTGAACCCGTAAAATAACTATATGAATGTATCATTTCTTACATTCGATAAAAGCTGAAATCAACATTAATTAATAATGACAATACCCGTACAGCATTCGTTCAATTGAACGTTTATGCCTGCACGGCGTGTAGAGAGTGTATTGATGCCTGTCCAAACAAAGTCATTGATCAATCGCTTCTTTTTATTGCGAACACACTGATATCTGAACAAGTACGCATGTACGATGCAGCTAAGTGTATCGGTTGCCTGAAGTGCGTACAAGCTTGTAAATTCGATGCAATTAGTCCTTATAAGGATTAATGGAAAATATTATCGGGAATAACTCTCCAAAGCTTTTTTCACCGAACCATGAAGTAACAATAAATTCTTAGCCTGTTCATATTCTATTTGTAGCTCTTCCATAATCATCCGTGCTCCTCTGTCTACCAACTTGGCATTGCTGAGTTGCATATTCACCATTTTATTGCCTTTTACACGCCCTAGTTTTATCATTGTAGCGGTTGAGATCATATTCAGAACCAGCTTTTCGGCTGTGCCGGATTTCAGGCGTGTACTTCCGGTAACAAATTCAGGTCCTACAATCACTTCAATACGGATGTCGGCTTCCTGTGCCATGGGCGAATCTGGATTACACGCAACAGAAGCAGTCAGGATACCATGAACACGTGCGTTTTTCAATGCACCGATTACGTAGGGCGTCGTTCCCGAAGCAGCCAAACCAATTACCGTGTCATTTTGATTCACCTGATATTCCTGTAACTCTTTCCAGGCTTTCTCAGCGTCATCTTCAGCATTTTCTACCGGATTCCGAAGTGCTTTGTCACCACCGGCAATTAGGCCAATAACCAAACCTGCTGTCATACCAAAGGTGGGTGGAATTTCCGAAGCGTCCAACACGCCTAAACGACCGCTGGTTCCGGCACCAATATAAAAAATACGGCCACTACGTTTCATTCGCTCCACGATTTTCTCTACCAGAATTTCAATTTGCGGAATTGCTTTTTGAACTGCCAATGCCACCTTTTGATCTTCCTTGTTCATTTCTTTGAGCAACTCTCCAACCGATTTCTTATCGAGATCGGTATGAAGAGACGGTTGTTCGGTAATCACCCCTAGCCCCAGAAGGGGAACTAGGTTAGTTTCGTCTTCTATTTTATTTTCTGTATTTTCTTGTTGACTCATAATAATCGACAGTAACATTTTTTTCTCCCTTTTAGGGGTCGGGGGTCTTTCTTTATTCCCCTTTAGGGGTTAGGGGTTATTTATGTATGAAACCTCACCAGCCCTTCCATTGGCTCTTGTACAATTTCCGATAGCATAATACCCCGTTCAGATGCTACAATTTCGAGGGTATGGCGGAAATAATGAGCTATAGAACCAATAAATCCAACTTGCACGTTTTCCAACGGATATTGCATCACATTGCGAATAAAGAAAGCATCAAAACTATCGTATACCAGATTAAAAATAGCGGGTTCTTCAATATGTTCGAGGATAAATGGAGTGAATTTGGCCAAAAAGCGATTGGGGAAAGGCTTTTTGTATATGTTGTCCATGATAATGGCAGGTGTCAGTTCATATTCGTCCAACAATTTTTCGGCAATCCATTCGGGCATTTGATTTTTCAGGCAATCGGCTATAAAGAGTTTTCCAAGTACAGCCCCGCTGCCTTCATCACCCAAAATAAAACCCAACGGCGATACATTTTGTGTAATTTCAACTCCGTCGTAGAAACAGGAATTGGAACCGGTACCAAGTATGCATGCAATGCCTTTTTCGTGTTGGAATAGCGACCGGGCGGCGCCCAGCAAATCACTTTGAATATCAATGATTGCATTTCCGAAAAAACGAACCAATGCCCTACTTACCAATATCTTTTTATCAGGAAACGAACAGCCTGCACCATAAAAATAAATTTGTTCTATTTCTTCGTTTGCTAAGTTCGGAACGAGTTGAGATTCGAGCAAAGCAATGATTTCCATGTCAGTTTGATAAAACGGATTAATGCCATCTGTAGAAATCTCACTTTTTATTATTCCGCCCGACACCACACACCAGTGTGTTTTGGTAGAACCACTATCGGCTATTAAAATGACCCCTGAATCCCCTAAAGGGGACTTTGAAGTTAGTTTGTTATCTATCATTCCATTAATATTTTACTTATAACAATACAAAGATAGAATATATTTTCATAAGAACAGGATTCCTTTTTCAATGGAAATTTAAAATTTAGTCGTATTTTTGACAACTGAAAACAACTACTCAACAAACATGAAACAAATCAATTGCTTTCTAACCTGCAATAACGCCGCCGAGACTCTTAAGACCGTTGAACAAATCAAACAATCTTCGCTCGTTCAGACTATTTATCTGCTTGTAAAAAGTGGAAACAACATCCAACTAGATGGGTGCCAAACCTTGGAAATCGACTCAATGCAAAGCTCGGAAACCATCCGGAAAATTGCAGAAAAAGCCGACACCGATTATTCGTTTATTTACACAAAAGATACTACCCTTGAGCTGGGTCAGTTTGCCATCGAACGGTTTTGTCATATTGCCCGCGACACGCAGGCCGGACTGGTTTATTCGGATTATTATGAGATTAAAGACGGTGTTCGCTCCGCTTGTCCCGTTATCGATTATCAGGAAGGTAGTTTGCGCGACGATTTTAATTTCGGATCGGTACTTTTCTTCCGTTCCGAATCGTTGAAAAAAGCCGTAGCTGAAACCTCTGTGAACTATCAATTTGCATGTTTGTATAACCTCCGCCTAAAAGTGTCGCAACAGGCCGAATTGGTTCACATCAACGAATACCTGTATTCGGAAGTAGAATATGATACACGTAAAAGCGGGGAGAAACAGTTTGATTATGTAGATCCGAAGAATCGTTCCGTACAACTGGAAATGGAAGCCGCCTGCACCGACCATCTAAAGAAGATTGGAGCTTATCTGACTCCGGAATTCAAAACAATAGCATTCAACGAAAGCAATTTTCCGGTAGCGGCCTCGGTGATTATTCCTATTCGCAATCGGGTAAAAACGGTGGAAGATGCCATCAAGTCGGTATTGATGCAGAAAACCGCCTTTGACTTCAACCTGATTATTATTGATAACTTTTCTACCGACGGGACATCAGAATTGATTGAGAAATATGCCAAGCTGGACAGTCGCGTCGTTCACCTGATTCCGAACCGCAACGATCTGGGCATCGGTGGTTGCTGGAACGAAGGAGTACATTCGGCTCTTTGTGGAAAATTTGCCGTACAGTTGGACAGTGACGATGTATATCAGGATGAAAACACCCTGCAAACCATAGTCGATGCTTTTTACGAGCAAAACTGCGCCATGGTTATCGGGTCGTACACCATGACCAACTTTGCCATGGAGACCATTGCTCCCGGACTGATTGACCACAAAGAATGGACACCCGAAAACGGAAGAAACAATGCATTGCGCATTAATGGACTGGGTGCACCACGCGCCTTTTATACTCCCGTACTACGCGACATAAAAGTACCAAACACGAGCTATGGCGAAGATTATGCACTCGGTCTGCGCATTAGTCGCGAATATCAGATTGGGCGTATTTATACTTCGCTTTACCTTTGCCGACGCTGGGACGAAAACTCCGATGCATCACTGGATGTGGTGAAAATGAACGGACACAACTTATACAAGGATAAGATACGGACGGTGGAATTGAAGGCAAGGAGAAACAAATAAAAGACCCCCAACCCCTAAAGGGGAGAAAAGTTTAAATAAAAAAGGCTTACCCTAAGCGCCCTGTTCTTATGGGAAGGGGGGCAAGCATGTTGATGCAAAGATATATAAATCTGTTTTTAATTTGAAATAATCAGTAAAACATTTTACAAAATATATACATGGGTAATCTGAATCAGTTGACAAACACACTTTTCCAAGATCAAACAACAAACTGGGCACAGGCAAAGGAATCGTATTCTAATCTTGCCGGAGTTCGTACCAAATCATTTTCCTTTGGCGATTTCGAGGTCAACGTGCAGTTTAATCCGGCACGTATTGTTTCATCGGGAGCTAAGGTAGATGCCAAAACGATTGCCGAGCGTAAGTGCTTTTTATGTGCTGCTAACCGACCTGCCGAACAACGGGCCCTGGAGTTTGGCAATTACGAAATTCTGGTAAATCCCTTCCCGATCTTCCCCGAACACTTTACCATTCCGCATAAGGAGCATATCAACCAGCAAATAAAACCTTACTTTGCAGACATGCTGGAACTGGCCCGGGTGTTGGACAATTATCTCGTTTTTTATAACGGTCCCCGATGTGGTGCTTCGGCTCCCGACCACCTGCACTTTCAGGCCGGAACGAAGGATTTTCTGCCGTTGGTAAATGATTATAAGCGACTGAAAGATACCCATGCTCTGCTATTGGTTGAATCGGAAACCTTTCAGCTTTTCAGCTTCAACAACTACCTGCGCACTGTTTATTGCATTGAGTCCACTGATATTGAAAGTGCCAGAGATTCGTTTGAAAAGTTATACACTCATTACTCAACTAATGAAAATGAGGAACCCATGATGAATATCGTTTGCACCTTCGAGGAAGATAAATGGTTTACTTTCGTGCTTCCCCGCAAAGCTTTTCGCCCCTGGCAATATAGTGCTGAGGGTGACCAACAATTACTGGTTAGTCCGGCTACCGTGGAGATGTGCGGCATCTTTATCACACCCATCGAAAGCCATTTTGAACGAATAAGCAAAGAAGACGTGGAAAGTATTCTGAAACAAGTCAGTTTCTGAGAAAATAGCGTACTCTGAAGCGCGAATTTTTGACCTGTCCACAAGGGGTTACCGGATATTGATAACTTCTTCTGCAAAAAATTGCCAACAACGATTTTGTATAAAAACAAGTTATTTATTTCTGGCAACTAAAATGGTGATGTTAAGTGTTTGTCCGTTGACATGTAGAAACATTCGGAGAAAATGGCAAAGAAGCGGTATCCATTCAATTTTTAAGAGATGTAAAGCGCATTTTTATAGATCAAAATTATATTCTTCTACGTATTTAGTTGATTAAAACGGCTTTTTTCTTTCCCTTTCGGTTGTGTTTTGTATCTGTAATACTTTCTCTTTTGTTTCTAATCTTTTGTTTCATTCCACTATACAACCCTTTTCTGTTTATTCTGCCGTATTAGCTTCAACCACTGAAGCATACTTTTCAATTTTTGCTTTATTCTCTCAAAATAATAGGCTATTTTATATCCATTCTATTCTGTTATTCATAAGAAATATTCTGTTTATAATGAAAAATAATTTATTATTTATGAATAATATGCTGTTGTATATGAAAGATTGCGTATTGTTTCACACTAACAGACCGGAATGGTACATGAACGACGTATTATTTTAGTATAATGCCCTGTTTTAGATCAATAAGAGCCGGTTTGTTTCAAATAATGCTGGAATAGAACAGGCAAAAGGGGTATTCAACTAAACGATTGCCCTGTTTTGTGTCAGCAATCCGTTGTTTGTCTAGTTTTACGAATCAATTTTATATCGAAGGGTTTAATCTTAAAATAGGACTGGTATGATAAGAAAAGTTATTGTGTCAAAGAATTTTGCTCCGGCCAAATACAAGGATCTTGAGCTGGCGTTATTTGCTTCTTCGGTATTGGAAAGGATGGTTGATAATCCGAATTTTCCGAATGCGGCAGATTTAATTGCCGACTTAAAGATCAATGTTGCTGACTTTGAAGTGTGTGTGAGCAATTTGCAGGACAGATCGAGGGTAGATACGATAGTCAAAAAAGACGCGCGCAAGAAATTGGAGGATAGTCTGCAAAATATGTCCATCTATGTCCAGCAAGCTTGTAAAGGGAATGCAGCTATAGTGTATAGTGCCGGTTTTTCGGTGCATTTCAGGGCTTCGCGTGTAGGGCCGCTGGAAAGACCCACCAACGTGAAGCTGCAAGTGGGCGATTCCAAAGGGAGTCTGTATATTAGTTGCGACGTTGTAAAACGTGCGCTGTTTTATGTTGTAGAATATTGCCTGTCTCCGCAGAGACCGGATAGTGTATGGATACAAGTGACCAGTTCCCGACGAAAAATTCTTATTGAAGGGCTGATTAGCGGACAGGAATACTGCTTTCGCATAGCCGCAGCGCGTACTGACCCTGCCCGTATCTGGAGTGATGTGATAAAAAGTTATGTGTTGTGAGATAATGGCATAGAATTGAACGAAAATTGCAGAAGTAGTGTGGGCAGAGGATAAGTTGTTTTCCATAGTTTTTAGAAGCTTTATATCCATATCCATACAAAGTAATGTTGGTTCAATATCATCTATTGATATTCTGATTTATCGGGACAAACAGGAGTAATTTCAATCCCTTCCATTTTCCTTCTAGCTACAATCGTTGTAAGCTTATCAAAATCTTTGTTTTACATACAAAAGACTTATTTTTGCCGAAAGTAGGCTTTGAATTAAAGATTTTTTCCTAAAAAAGTTAATTGTATCAATATAATATGTATTTTTGCTGCGACATTTGTTGTCAGTAAACAAACTAAGTTTCCGAAAAATAAGCTATTAATTATTTAAAAATTACATCAAATGATTTCAATTCCTTTTATTATTATTGGAGTATTGATATTGCTGTTCATTGCTTCAGGGCTTGTAACTGTTAATCAGGGTAGTGTAGCCGTTATCACTGTTTTTGGTAAATATCGTCGTATTATGCCTCCTGGGCTAAACTTTAAGATTCCGTTTATTGAAATGGTTCATAAACGTATCTCTATTCAGAATCGTTCGGTAGAACTCGAATTTCAGGCAGTAACTCAGGATCAGGCTAATGTGTATTTTAAAGCTATGTTGCTTTATGCCGTATTTAATCAGGCTGACGAAACCATTAAAAACGTGGCTTTTAAGTTTGTGGATGACCGAAACTTTATGCAGGCACTGATTCGTACCATTGAAGGTACCATTCGTAGTTTTGTGGCTACTAAAAAGCAGGCTGAAATTCTGAGCCTTCGTACCGAAATTATTCAGGAAGTAAAAAAACATCTGGATGATACCTTAGAACAATGGGGTTATCATATGATTGATATTCAACTGAATGATATTACGTTCGACGAAGAGATCATCAAATCCATGTCGCGTGTTGTGGCTTCGAACAACCTGAAAGCTGCTGCCGAAAATGAAGGACAAGCTTTGTTGATTACCAAAACAAAAGCTGCTGAAGCTGAAGGTAATGCTATCAAGATTTCAGCTCTGGCCGAAAAAGAAGCTGCACAACAACGTGGACAAGGTATTGCGTTGTTCCGCGAAGAAGTGGCCAAAGGTATGGCACAAGCTGCTAAGGAAATGACTGATGCCGATCTGGATGCTTCATTTTTGTTGTTCAGTATGTGGACCGAAGCCATTAAGCATTTTGGCGAAACAGGTAAAGGTAATGTGATTTTTCTGGATGGTTCCACCGATGGTATGACAAAAACAATCAACCAAATGATGGGCATGATGAAAATGAGCGATAAAGCTGAATAAATAAGTCTTCTTTAAAAACCGTTTTCGGAAATTGTTCCGGAAACGGTTTTTATTTTTCAGGACATGTAGTTAGTAGATGATGTGCTGGTTGCATAGTGTGGCAATCTCATTTTAAGTCCTATCGGTAATTTACATTCATATACGGTTAAATAATATTAATTATAAAATACTGTAAATTGAATTAATTCTCTAATTATGTTTAGTTTAATGTAATTTATGTCTATTTCTATAGTGGCAATACAGTACTATGTATTGCATGGTACTATAAAAATAAGTATGTTTGTGCCGTAATTGATATTGCCATACACTTATATAAATTTAATTCCCTAAATACAATTCACTAATCTATTTTACAAAATGAAAAAAGTATTCTTATCCGTTTTTTTTGCCTTACTGGGCATTTCGTTGATGGCACAAGCTCCGGTAACACTAAAACTGAATCTTGAAAAAGGCAAAGTGTATACCGCCAAAAGTACCAGCAAACAAACTGTAAAAATTGATGCTGCAGGACAACAGTTTAATATTGATGTTTTCTCCAACAATGTTGTTACTTACAAAGTGCTTAAACAAGAAAACGACATCATGGATGTTGAATTAAAGTTTGATACTATTGCTTCAAAAAGCAATTCGCCTATGGGTAACAAGGAAACTAATTCAGCTAAACCCAATATGAATGATCCTATGGAAAGAATCATGAATAAAATAAGTACTTCCACGATTGTTGCAAAAATCTCTACAGCCGGTAAGTTTATTGATTTTGTAAATTATCCGAAGTTTAAAGATCGTGTGTTGTTTGTATTGGATTCTATTCCTGCTGGCAAAAGAGATCAGGCAAAAATGGTGGCTGATGCCCTTATTCAGGAATCGGCTATCAGAACCCGTATCGAACCTTTGTTTGCTTATTTACCCGAAAAAGCGGTAAAAACCGGAGATACTTGGGAAAGCACTTATAGCTTGTCGGCAAACAATGCTACTTTATTATCGTTGAATACATTTACTTTAAAAGGTATAGCAAGCAATGTGGCTACTGTTTCCGGTAAGTCAGAAATTGAGTCTTTACCTTCTAATGATCCTGCTGCTCAGATGACTCAAAACCTGAAAGGTACTATGACTGCCGATGGAACGGTTGATGTGGTCACTGGCCTGATGTTGAAAAATACTGCAAAAGGACATATTGAAGGAACTATGACCGTGAAAGCGAATAATTCAGAAATGAAAATGCAGCTGGATTCGGAATCGGAGACAATCATGATTAAATAGTCACTTTAGTTTATTGTAAATAATCGATATTGAATGAAAACTAAAATTTTCCTGGCCTTGTTATGTCTGGTAGCGGTGAATATTCATGCGCGACAGGTAATAACCGGAAGCCTTACTGATAAAGAAACATCCAAACCGGTAGATGGTGCCGGGGTTGAGCTGTTACAGTTGCCGGATAGTAATGCCATTGAAACAGCAAAAACCAGCTCGGAGGGAGTTTTTCTCTTTTACAGAGCCGACACAGCCAGAACGTATTGTGTAAGAGTAAAACATCTGGCATACAAAACCACCTTACTGCCTGTGCCTTCTAAAAAGAAAGGGATGATTAATAATATGGGATCTATAACTTTAGAACCTATGACCTTCAACTTTAAAGAAGTAGTAGTAAACGGAACTAAAGTAAAGGTAACCGAACTGGGTGACCGGACTATTTACGGAATTCCTGACGGCATTCGAAAAACTTCGACCGATGGATTGGATGTAATACGGAAAGTTCCTTCCATAAAAGTCGATTATTTGAATGAGAACATCACGGTGAATGGAAAATCGAATGTAAGAATTGAAGTAGACGGAGTAACGCGTGATAAGGAATATCTGAAGAGACTGCACCCGTCGCAGATAGCCAAAATGGAAGTGATTACCAGTCCTTCCGGAAAATATGATGCTGATGTAGATGCGGTAATCAATGTTGTAACGAATCCGGCCATGAAATATGGTCTGAAAGGGACGGTAAACGTGATGGCATTGCCTGTCGGGTCGGATGCTTATATGGGTCGGGGAAACGTAAGTCTGGACTATGGCTTAGAAAAAATATCGTATTATGTGGCTGCTACCGGTATGGTTCAGGATTTTAATATCAACACAGATATGACCCGTATAGCCGGAGCAAATCAATTACAACGGAATAGTGATCTGCTTATGAAGGGTAATAACCGAAACGTCAATTTCGGTCTTATTTACGATCCTGATGAAATGAATAACCTGAACCTGAATGTATCGTATAATGGCAACGGATCTAAAAATAATACCGATAGCTGGAATTACAATAGTTCAAACAGTGTTATGAACAGTATTTCCCGGACTTTGAGCAATGCGAAAACAAATAATGATGGACTGACATCGTCGCTCTTTTACAAACATAAGTTTGATAAAAAGACCCAGCATGGTTACGAAGTGGAGTTAAGCTATTTCAATAGTTTGGATAATAATTCAACGACTGATTATCAAACCAACAATTTTAATCCGATTGATACAGTTGTAACTTCTGTTGGTGCCTGGTTGAGAGAAAAGAGTAAAACCAAAACGCAAACTCTTTCGGGGCAGGCAAACTACACTTTACCTTTCGATAGTGTCTTTTCGCTGAATGCCGGTTTGAGTGGCAATTTCAATAAGTATAAAATTGATAATACAAGCTCTCTCACTCAGTCTCCGAATTTGGATTATTCCGATTTACGCATGGGTGGATATGCCGAGCTGTCACGTAACTTTAAGAAGGGTAGTATTAAGCTGGGCTCGCGCTTTGAAACATCACACGTAGTGATTAACTCAACAGCAAAGAGCGATTATTTCTCTCCGTTGCCTTATGCCAATGCTTCACTTAAGTTCGACGATAATAACAGCATTAAGCTTGCTTATTCCCGTAGAGTGATCAGACCTAGTGCTTCGCAATTGAATCCTTTTGTGAGTCAAGTGGACAGCCAGACGGTGAGCCATGGAAATACGAATCTGAAGCCGGCCTACCGGGATAATTTTCAGTTTACTTACAACGTAAAGGTTACAGTAAGTAAAGTGACGGTAAATTTGGCTCCACAGCTTTTCTACGAGTATAAAACGGGATTAATTCAAACCATCGTTAATCAGGTCGGTACTACCAAGGTATTTGAAAGTGCACCTGCTAATGTATCCAATGGTTACGAAGCAGGAGGGGCTTTGTCTTTAAACTCGCAAATAGGTAAGGTGATGTTTAATTCTAATTTCCGATATTCATTTAATCATATAAACAGCTATCTGGATCAGATAACAGCAACCAATCAACGAAGCTGGAACTGGAACTCTTTTGTGATGGCTCCGCTGCCGTTGGATCTGAAAGTGATTTCGATGTTTCAGGTAAGTGGCCCGGTGTTGGACGGACAAACAGAAACAAAAATGTCTCCTTTTTATTTGGTGGGGCTTATTAAGCAGTTCAAGAATAATAGTTCGCTGACTTTGTTGTCATTTAATCCCTTTTCCAGTAAGTTTTTTAATAGCAAGGCCACTGTACAAAACAGTAGTCTCTATCAACGAACGGATACTTATATGAAGGCACAGGTAGCTTTTGCAGTGGCTTATAGCTATAATTTTAAAATAGGAAAAAGCATAGAGAAACAAAAACGGAATGTAGAACAGCAACTTGAAGAAGGAGGTTTTAAACTTCCTAATTTCTAACCGCTCTCAATCGGGACTTATACAGAATACGGGTTTCAGAAGTTTAGTGCTTCTGAAACCCGTATTTATTTTATGGTCCACATTGTTACGAAAGGAGCGGATAATAATTAACATCGCCGCAGGGAACTATCACGACCGTAGGGAGTAATAGTGCGCAGCTTATAATGCCGTTGACAAAATTATTCTCTCCACCTTTTAGCGATATCACCAAATGCATCAATTCTTCTGTCCCTGAAAAAAGGCCACATGCGGCGAACCGTTTCGGTGCGTGAAAGATCTATATCCAGCATAATGTTTTCGTCATTCCTGTTTGAAGCCCGAGCGAGTAGTTCACCTTGCGGTCCGGCTACAAAACTGTTCCCCCAGAACTGAATGCCATTGGTTACTCCCGAAGGATCGGGTTCATAACCGATGCGGTTGCACGAAATGACGTGCAGTCCGTTGGCTACAGCGTGTGCCCGTTGTGAAATCATCCAGGCATCAGTTTGACGTTGTTTTTCATCATCTGCATCTGTACTTTCCCAGCCAATAGCAGTCGGATAAATCAAAACTTCTGCACCTGCCATAGTCATCAGTCGGGCTGCTTCGGGGTACCATTGATCCCAACAAACCAATACACCCAATTTCCCAACAGAAGTTTGGATAGGTTCAAATCCCAGATCGCCGGGTGTAAAATAAAACTTTTCGTAATAAGCCGGATCATCGGGAATATGCATTTTTCGGTATTTACCGGCAATGGTTCCGTCTTTTTCAATCACAACGGCTGTGTTGTGATGCAATCCTGCAGCACGTTTCTCAAAGAGTGAAAGAACCAGCACCACGCTCAGTTCTTTTGCCAGTTTACCAAACAATTCGGTAGAAGGACCGGGAATAGTTTCGGCTTGCTCAAAAACCGAAGGATCTTCTGTTTGGCAGAAATACAAACCATTGTGCAGTTCCTGCAAAACGATCAATTCAGCACCTTGTGCCGCGCAGGTTCGTATATTTTGTTCCAGCTTTGCTACATTCTCTGGGCGGCTTGCTGTGTTTGATTGTTGAATTAAAGCTATCTTCATATGATCCGATATTTACTTCGTGTTATTAGCCTGCGGCGATATTTACTTCGTGATATTTGCTCACTTCGTTCGCGATATTTTCCTTCGGCGTTATTAGCTGCGCGTTATTTATTGTTATTGTTCGTCCTTGAACAATTGAAAGTGTACTCGTTTACCGGTTAACTTGTCTACTAAATGTTTGCGTCGCAATATTTTTCTTTGACCTTATTAGCTTCGCGTAATTTAGTCTTTGTTCTTGGATCTTTGTTCTATCGTCTATTTTGGATATTGCATCGTTACGCAATGCAACGATCCATGTTGTTTAATCAATGCAAGACAATTGATTCCTACTATTTCCCGGTCGGGGAAGGCTCTTTGCAATTGTTGTTTGGCTATTTCGTCTTTCGGTGAATTGTAAGTCGGGATTAATACTGCTCCATTTATGATCAAAAAGTTAGCATACGTTGCCGGAAGACGTTCATCGTCTTCGTATACGGCATCGGCCATAGGGAGCGGAATAAGTCTGTAGTATCTGCCTTCGGAATTCTGAAACTGACGAAGTTCTTTTTTCATCTTTTTCAACTCCACATAATGTTCGTCCTCCGTATCATCGCATTTTACGTAAGCAATGGTGCTTTTGTCGCAAAGTCGGGCCAATGTATCTACATGACTATCGGTATCGTCGCCGGCAAGATAACCGTGATTAAGCCACAACACTTTTTTTAATCCGAAATATTCTTTCAACCGCGCTTCTATATCTTCTTCCGATAAGTTGTTGCGGTTATCCGATAGCAGGCATTCGGCTGTGGTGAGTAATGTTCCTTCGCCGTCGGATTCGATACTACCGCCTTCCAACACAAAGTCAAAGCAGTTACGATGACGAGCCTCTCCAAAGATTCCGGCCGAATAAAGTCTCCGGGTAATCATATTGTCGTGATTAGCTGCGAACTTCATTCCCCATCCGTTGAAAGTAAAATCGTAAATCACCGGTTTTCCGTCTTCCAATACGGTTATTCCACCATGATCGCGTGCCCAGGTATCGTTGGTTGCCATTTCGGCAAAGGTGATGCGCGATAAATCGGCATCGCCCAGCAGTTGTTCCACTTCATCAGTGTCAGTACAAACAATCAACAGGTTTTCGTGTTTGATTATTTCGCGGGCAATGTTGACAAAACAGGTATTTACTTCGTCGAGCATATAAGCCCAATCAGTTTCGGCATGTGGCCAGGTTAGTTGAACAAATTGTTGTTCGGCCCATTCGGCAGGGAGTTGTATGGTTGGTTTCAAATTCATTTTTACCGCTAAGACACTAAGTTTACAATGAACCACTAAGTGATACTAAATGTTCTTAGTGTCTTAGTGGTTTGTTTTTTCAACTGCAAAAATACAAAAAAACCATCATTTCTAACCCTACTAACAAAAAGTCACTGTATTAGCGGAAGTTTGCAGTGTTTTGAGTATTTTTGTGCTCCAAAAAAATGAAGAGATGAAAGATATGGTAATTTTATATTCAGGTGGAATGGATAGTTCGGTGGCTTTGTATGAACATGCCGACCGGATTCGCCGTGCTTTGACCTTTAATTATGGGTCGAAACATAACTTACGTGAAATGGAATATGCTGCCAGAAATTGCAAGAGACTTGGCATAGAACATCACGTAATTGAACTTGACATGAATAAGATGGGGTTTGTTTCCGACCTCTTACAATCAGGAGGTGATATTCCGAACGGACATTATGAAGATCAAAACATGATTAAAACCGTGGTTCCTTTTCGTAATGGCATCATGTTAAGCATTGCTGCCGGTATTGCCGAAAGTATTGGTTGCGATAAACTGATGATTTCGAATCATGCAGGTGATCATGCTATTTATCCTGACTGTCGCGAAGAATTTATTGAGGCTATGAATAAAGCTATCAGTCTGGGAACATACAACCATTGCGAGATTCTGGCTCCTTATACCAACCTTACAAAGCGTGAAATTGCCTTGATAGGAAAAGAAATTGGTGTGCCGTTCGAAGATACTTATTCTTGTTACAACGGGCACGAAATTCATTGTGGAACGTGTGGTACCTGTACCGAGCGAAAAGAAGGACTGGCAGGATTTGATCCGACGGTTTATGAGAAGTAAGATTTTAGAGCAAAGAGCAAAGAACAAAGAGTAAAGATTAGTAAGTAAGATGTAAAAGTTGAGAAATAGAAATGTAATGTCTTTTGCTCTCCTAAAATCGAGGATGGCGATGGAAGCAAATAAGCTGTAAACAAACGGCTATCCATTTTTCTATTTACTCAAAAATGTCTATTTTTGTGTCAACGAATAATTATTCAAAATATAAACTTTATCATTCAACTAAAATGGGAAAAGTATTGATTATCGGCGCCGGAGGCGTGGGAACTGTTGTGGTAAACAAAGTAGCTCAAAATCCGGATGTGTTTACTGAAATCATGTTGGCTAGTCGCACCAAATCAAAATGCGACGTTATTGCTGCAGACGTAAAAAAACGTTTTGGCGTAGAAGTAAAAACGGCTCAGGTTGATGCCGACAATGTACTTGAATTGGTTACATTACTGAATGCATATAAACCCGAACTGCTTATCAACGTAGCTCTTCCTTATCAGGATCTGACTATTATGGATGCTTGTCTGGAAGCCGGAGTTAATTACCTAGATACAGCCAACTACGAACCCAAAGACGAAGCTCATTTCGAATATAGTTGGCAATGGGCATACAAAGATCGCTTTGAAAAGGCCGGTCTGACAGCTATTCTTGGTTGCGGTTTCGACCCGGGAGTAACCAGCATTTATACGGCTTATGCAGCTAAACATCATTTTGATGAAATCCAATACCTGGATATCGTGGATTGTAATGCCGGTGATCATCATAAAGCTTTTGCAACCAACTTTAATCCGGAGATTAATATCCGCGAGGTAACTCAACGGGGAAAGTACTGGGAAAACGGACAATGGGTGGAAACTGAACCACACGAAATTCACATGCCGCTGAATTATCCCGAAGTAGGACCCAAAGAATCGTATGTGATTTATCATGAAGAACTGGAATCGTTGGTGAAAAACTATCCTACTATCAAGCGTGCCCGTTTCTGGATGACTTTCGGACAGGAATACCTGACACACTTACGCGTTATTCAGAATATAGGTATGGCTCGCATTGACGAAGTGGAATACAACGGACAAAAAATCGTTCCTATCCAGTTCCTTAAAGCGGTTCTTCCCAATCAGGGTGATCTTGGCGAAAACTATACCGGACAAACTTCGATCGGTTGTCGCATCAAAGGATTAAAAGACGGAAAAGAAACAACCTATTATGTGTACAACAATTGCAGCCACGAAGAAGCATACAAAGAAACCGGCGCACAGGGTGTAAGTTACACCACCGGTGTTCCTGCCATGATTGGAGCTATGATGTTCTTCAAAGGCGAATGGCGCAAGGCAGGTGTTTACAACGTGGAAGAATTTAATCCCGATCCGTTTATGGAACAACTAAACAAACAAGGATTGCCCTGGCACGAATTGCATGACATCGATTTGGAATTATAATAGTCTTAAACTATGATTATATGATTAAATGATTGTTGTGATTTTTTGATTGCAGCAATCATTTTTTTATATTAAACCAATAAGAATCAGTTTTTATGGTTGATGAGAAATACAAATATTCGAAATTGACTGAAGCCATAATTGCTTGTGCCATGGAAGTTCATAAGATCCTTGGAAACGGTTTTCAAGAGGTGATTTATCAACGGGCACTAGAAATGGAAATGACTTTACGAGGGATTAACTTTAGCCGTGAACATGAGATGCCGATTTATTATAAAGATAAACATATTGGCACAAGGCGTGTTGATTTTCTGGTGGAAAATGTTGTTTCGGTAGAATTGAAGGCCGTTATTAATCTGGAAAATGTGCATTTGGCACAGGCCATTAATTATTTAGAAGCCTACAACCTGGAAATCGGGTTGTTGATCAATTTCGGAGCAAAAAGTCTGATGTTTAAACGACTTACCAATTCAAAATTTAAATTATAATGATTAAGAATCATATTAATCATTTAATCAGAAAAATCATAGTTCAGACTATATTATGAATTACCAATCTATCCCTTCCCCCTGTTACGTTCTCGACGAGCTTGCTTTTCGCAACAATTTGGCATTAATTAAATCGGTAAAAGAACGTGCAGGTGTAGAAATTATTGTTGCTTTCAAAGCTTTTGCTATGTGGAGTGTTTTCCCCATTGTGCGTGAATATATTCCGTATTCTACGGCCAGTTCGTTGGCAGAAGCTCGGCTGGCTTACGAAGAAATGGGAAGTAAGGCTCATACTTACGGACCGGCTTATACCGATAGGGAGTTTCCCGAAATCATGCGTAACAGCAGCCATATTACCTTCAACTCCCTGCAACAGTTTGAACGTTTTTATCCACAAACAATATCGGAAAATATTTCCTGTGGTTTGCGTATTAATCCTGAATTCTCGGATGTGGAAACGGACTTGTACAATCCTTGTGCGCCCGGTTCACGATTGGGTGTGGTGGCAGAACTGCTGGGTGATACACTCCCCGAAGGTGTGGAAGGTTTACACTTTCATACGCTTTGCGAATCGACTTCGTTTGATTTGGAACGAACACTGGCGGTGGTCGAAGAAAAATTCGGAAAGTTCTTTTCGCAAATAAAATGGCTGAACATGGGCGGTGGTCACCTGATGACCAAAGGAGGCTATGATACCGAACATTTAATTACGTTATTGAAAAACTTTAATGCCCGTTACCCGCATCTGCAACTGATCCTGGAACCCGGAAGTGCTTTTGCGTGGCGAACGGGTGTGTTGGTGTCAAGCGTGGTGGATATTGTGGAAAACAAAGGTATCAAAACAGCTATGCTCGATGTGTCGTTTGCTTGTCACATGCCCGATTGTCTCGAAATGCCCTACAAACCGGCCATCGTTGGGGCAACCGATGCCATAGAGGGTAAACCAACTTACCGCATGGGTGGAAACAGTTGCTTGTCGGGCGATTATTTTGGCGATTGGTCGTTCGACCGGGAACTGAAAATTTGCGATCAGATTATTTTCGAAGATATGATTCATTATACCATGGTAAAAACCACCATGTTCAATGGAGTTTCGCACCCGGGCATTGGTATCTGGACCAAAGAAAATGAGTTTAAGCTGATTCGCGAATTTGGTTACGAAGATTATAAAGGGCGTATGTCCTGATTTGCTGAATTTATTATGCTTATCTTTACGCATTCTAAGTTTTCCTTTACAATAACAATAAGTAACTATGCCTTTTGCGTCTTTGGGTTTATCTCCGGCTTTAATAAAAGCCCTCGCTGATCAGAATTATACACAACCTTACCCTATCCAACAGGAAGCCATTCCGGCTATCATGAAAAAGCGGGATGTGTTGGGTATTGCACAGACCGGTTCGGGCAAAACCGCCGGCTATGTATTGCCCATACTGATGAATCTGCAAGGCAAAACAGTGACCAAAAACCGCCATGTGAATGTATTGGTATTAGTTCCCACGCGGGAACTGGCTATGCAGGTAAGTGAGGTATTTATTACTTTTGGTGGGGCGCTTCCAGAGCGGGTTAAGACACTGGCTGTGTTTGGTGGCGTATCTATTAATCCGCAAATGATGGCGTTGCAGGGTGTAAATATATTGGTTGCCACGCCGGGACGATTGTTGGAACTGATAGAAGCAAAGGCGGTACATGTATCGGACATAGAAACGCTGGTGCTTGACGAAGCTGACAAAATGTTGAACATGGGCTTCAGGGAGGAGATGAGTCTTATATTTAAACTGCTACCCAAAAAGCGTCAGAACCTGTTGTTTTCAGCAACGCTGAATGATGATGTAACGAGAATCAATCAAATCATTCTGCAAAATCCGGTTATCATCAAAATAGAACAGGAGGTTGATACCTTTGATCTGATTTCGCAGTTAGGTTATTTTGTTTCGGAAGAAAACAAAGGTCCGTTGTTGCGTTACCTGATTAAAACTAATGACATGAAACAGGTGCTTATCTTTACCTCGTCGGTTTATAAAGCCGATAATGTGGCGGATAAACTGAGAAAAAACGGTGTCAAGGCAACGGCCATTCATAGTAAAAAAAGTCAGGGTGCGCGGACGGAAGCTCTGCGAAAATTCAAATCGGGCGAGATGCCGGTGCTGGTAGCTACCGATCTTATATCGCGGGGGATCGACATTCAATTTCTGCCTTATGTGATTAACTACGAATTGCCCCGCTCACCCAAAGATTACATTCACCGCATCGGACGAACGGGTAGGGCAGAGTCGCCGGGTGAAGCTATTTCGCTTATTTCGCCCGAAGAGAAACATCACTTTCGGATTATTCAGAAAAAAATGGGTAAATGGGTCACCATGATTGATAGCGAGAATATCAATTTGCATGGATTTTAAATTTACTTTCTACTTTCTAAATACTTGTAAATCGTAACTAACTCCTCGTAACTAATATCATGAAACTCCTTGGAAATATTATTTGGCTGGTCTTCGGTGGAATTCTTATTTCCGCCGAATACCTTATTGCGAGCATACTTTTGATGGTGACTATTATTGGTATTCCATTCGGACTTCAAACACTGAAGCTGGCTATGCTGGCTTTGTGGCCTTTTGGTACCGAGACGCGCTTGATGGCGGGAGATTCCGGATGTTTTTCTACTTTGATGAACGTAATATGGATTCTGATTGGTGGTTTTTGGATAGCCTTGACACATCTTGCCTTTGGTATTCTGTTTGCTATAACCATTATCGGACTTCCTTTTGCTCTGCAGCATTTTAAATTGGCGGGACTGGCATTAACACCGTTTGGAAGAGAGCTAATATAAAGGACTAACTTTCTTTTTTCAAACCGAGTTTCATCAATTCATTTTCCACTATCTGGTTGTTATCTATCATAAAGCGGATAACCTGTAATGCTTTCGGTTCTTTGAACGGGATCTTTTTGATCAACGCATTTACGGTTAGTGCCTCTGCATGCAGTTCCTGTCGAATAAGCAGTCGGATAGCTTCAAAATCTTCATCGCTCACTTGTGTTTCTTTCTTTTTCAGGCAGATGTCACATTTACCACAAGGTTTGCTGTCTTTTTCGCCGAAGTACGAAAGCAGTATCTGGTTTCGGCATATATTTTCTTCCTGTGCATAATCCAACACACTTTTTACTCGTGCAATGTATCGTTCGCGTCTATCGTCATAGGCCTCTTTACCCAGTACAACCCGTTCGGTGGCTTCTCGTTCGCGGACGAAAGTAAGATAAGGCGTTTTTTTTCGGGGGATAAACTGAATGATGCGTTCCTTTGCCAGTTCTATTAGTTGCTCGTACACTTTGTCGCGTGTCCACTCCAGTCGTTTAGCTATTATATCTTCGCTGATGGAAGCCAGATCGGTAAATAGACCGGTGTAGGAGCGAAGCAGGATATGTATCAGCCGCTCCTGTTCAGGTGTTTGCTTTAGTTTATATAAATCATCTTTCCCAACGGTAAAAAGCAAGCGCGACGAACTGTCCTGTTCGTCGGTGAGTTCAATGTATCCGGCTTGTTGCAGTATCTTCAGACTGTTGTAAGCTATAAGGATTGGAAGTTTAAACTTTGTACAAAAATCGCCGATGTCGAAAGCAAACACTTTGTCGAGTCCCGAGCCTACGCCCATTTGCAGGTAGTTTCCCAATGCCTCGTATACCTTTACCACCATTTCTTTTCCGGGAAAGGAGTCGGTCACACGCTTACGCATTTTTACAGCATCACCATTGTTGTAGAGCAACACGGCATAGGCTTTCTTTTCATCGCGTCCAGCACGTCCCGCTTCCTGAAAGTAAGCTTCCAACGAATCGGGCAAATCCATGTGCACTACGGTACGCACTTCAGCTTTATCTATCCCCATCCCGAAGGCATTGGTAGAAACAATTACCCGTGTTTCGCCCGATTTCCAACGCCCCTGTTTGGCATCTTTTGTTTCGTTTTTCAGTCCGGCATGGAAGTTCTCGGCCGAAATGCCGTTCAGATTCAGAAAATCGGAAATCTCTTTGGTGCGTTTCCGGTTGCGTACATACACCACTGATGTACCCGTAACGCTGTTTAGTATTTTCAGCAGATTCTCGTCTTTGTTTTCCACCGTTCGCACCACGTAAGCTAGGTTGGAACGGAAAAAGCTTTTTTGAAACAAATTTGGTTCCCTGAAGTGCAGTTGTGTTTGAATGTCGTTTACCACTTCGGGTGTGGCAGTGGCTGTAAGCGCCAGCACCGGAACGTCGGGAAGTAATTCCCTAATATTGGCAATGCGTAAATACGATGGACGGAAATCATACCCCCATTGTGAGATGCAATGAGATTCGTCCACGGCTATCATGCAGACCTTAGCCTGTTTTATTTTCTCCATAAAAACCGGAGTCGCCAACCGTTCGGGCGATACATACAGAAATTTGTAGGCTTCGAACACGGCATTGTCGAGAGTCATCAATATCTCGTTGTGTGACATTCCAGAGAAAATGGCGGCAGCAGTGATTCCGCGCTTTTTCAGGTTTTCCACCTGATCTTTCATCAGGGCAATAAGTGGAGTAACCACCACACAAATGCCTTCCATGGCCATGGAAGGCACCTGAAAAGTCAGGGACTTTCCACCCCCGGTAGGCATAAGTCCCAATGTGTCTTTTCCCGAAGCAATACTTTGGATAATATCACCTTGCAAGGGCCGGAACTGATCGTAGCCCCAGTATTGTTTGAGTATGGAAAGGTATTTTTGCATGGTTTGGGTCGCTTTTCATGAGGCTGTCTCAAAAGTGTTTTTGGAACGCAAATAACACAAAATGCGCAAATTAACGCAATCTTATTGAATTGAAATCCTGCAAATCATATTCAAATGTACAAATCTTATTTGCGAAAATTTGTGGTGGTTGCGTTATTTGCGTGCTTTTGATATAGTCTCATTAAAATAAGTGGAAACAAAAATACGAAGAAGAATTGGAATAGGCTAACCGTATCGAAATAGGGTCAGACATTAAAACAAAAGAGGGAAACTTTCATCTTCCTCCTTTGCTTATAAATTTTCCTCCATTATTTCCTGAATGTCCGCACAACAGGAACCGCAGACCATTCCTGCATCAGTGGCTTCATATACTTCGTCTTCCGTTTTGAGATCTTTTTCTTTAATGGTTTTTAAAATGGTAGACCGACTTACGTTATTGCATGTACATATTATTGGATCTTCTGACATGATTGAAATTTGTTGTTTTAATATTTTTATTTATTCTATCGTTTTGAACTACCATAACAACAAAGAATGGGAAATGGTTTTCCGGTGTTGATGCTTTCTTCGTGACCGGATGTCGAATCAGGATTCTGGGTTTTGTTCTGTTGTATTTTTGTCGGACTTTTGGTTTGTGTCTCTGATACTTTTTACAAGTTCGTTGAAGGTGCCACAGAGTTTTTTCCAACCGTCAAATTCTTTCATTGCCGTTGCTAGTGCCAGGTAATTATGGATGGCATTTTCCAACTCTTTTCGCAAGCCGCTGGCTGTACCCATAAGTCTGAGTTTTGAATTCGCATCTGCTTGTTCCAACGACAATCTGTCGAAATCGAGAAAAGCAGTTTTTAACATTTCAAACACTTCAGTCAGATGCACGCGTTCTATCTTTTCCTTGTTTTCAGGTTTGTCCAGTTTTTGAATAAGTTTACTAAGCTCAGCTGTTTTTGTCCAGTATTTATGTCGGCTCAGGCTTATTCCTGCATCTTTAAACAGGTGGTACAAATCCTTTGCATCGGCTTGTAAGCTATTTCCACCGACTTTAGTCAGCCCGTAAATACAAAATTTCATTCCGTTGAAGGCATCGTTTTGCACCAAATTGGCTTTGGCTACTAATTTTCCTTTTCCACTGTAGCTTTGTTTTCCGTATACAATCTGATGACGGTTATAGGTTGTTTGGAGAGTTGTGAGTAAAGGATGATCCTTGAGAAAGGGGTAAGCGGTTTCTGTTTTAGACTCTAAGATTAACTGATAAGCTAACCAGGATAGACTGCTTACGCTTAGGCGCGACAGGGCTATTTTCATCGGATAGTATTTTTAAAGTTGATTTTATTGTGCACAAATATACAAATAAGATGAAATAGTTGTATTCTAATGACCGAAATAATACATTTTATAAAATATGATTGTTTTTTGTTTTATGTAATACTACATATTTTAAAAGTAGAATGATTCTTTATTTATGTACTTTTACTTATATTAGAATCATATTGTGTAACTATGATTGTATTATTATATGAATAAATTTACAATTGTATTTTAATAAGTGATGAAATACAGATATTATAAACTTATTGTATTTAAATATATGTATTTGTTTGGAGAGTAAAAATGCTTTGTTTCTTTAAAGCCGGCAAAAAGAATGTAATGGAGCAAAGCAAATGAATTATCAGGGAGTGTACAGTGATTTAAACCGCTTGCGCGTATAAATAAAGCGTCCGACGGGAAAGCCGCCGGACGCTGGGTTGGAATAATGTATATTCCTTTATTTCTTGTTGCTGGTAGTGCTAATCAATATCACCCCGTGGGCAGCATCTTTGCCATATTGCGATGTTAGTTTTTTGGTAACTTCTTTTGTTGTGGGTGGTAGTACCTGATAGCCCGACAGCCCGGCATAGTTCAACCAATCCAGATTAAATGTGGTAGGTAACCGCTCTCCGTTAAGCAATATAATGGTTTTAGCATCGCGTTCCCAGGCTTTTTCTTTGGCCGGAACATCGAGTTTAAATACAACAGGCAGGCTCACGTAGGCATTTACTTTTTCGTTACACTTGGTAGCCGGAGTCCAGTTGGGCATGGTACCTATAACGCGCAGCGCTTCTTTATCCAGAAAATAATCTGTACCACGTACTACCTTGGCATCATTTATTTTACCGGTTTTGTCGACCAAAAATTGTACGATGACTTTACCCTGTGTGTTTAATCGTTTTGCCACAAAAGGATATTGAATACTATCAGCTATATAAGCTGTAAGGCTGGCTTCGCCTCCCGGAAATGATGGCATAATGGCAGCATCGTTACAAGTGGCGTTGTTGGCTGTTGAATCGGCTAAGAGATATTGTATTCCTTCTTTTTTACTGGTGAGCAAAATCACACCGTCAGCAGCTTGTTTACCATATTTCTTCATCAGAGTTGATTTCTCTTTATCGGGAAATGGTTTAAGCACCGTGGCACTAGCCATTTTATCGAGATTGATAATACCAATATTGAAACTTTCAGGCATTTTCACACCGTCAATCAGCACCACGGTTCTTTCGTTGGGCTCCCATTCAGCAACCGTGTCTTTGGGTGCTGCGGGCTGAAATGAAATAGGAATAATCCGCGTAACCGATACTTTTTCGCCGTTTTGCTCTCCCGGTGTCCAGTCGGGCAGCAACCCTATAACGCGCAATGCTTCATTGTCCAGACTGGTGGAGACGCTTCTTATTATTTTGGCATCGGCTGCTTTTCCGGTTTTCCGGACAACAAACTGAACATATACTTTTCCGTGTTCATTATTTTTCATGGCTTCGTCCGGAAAAACAATTGTTTTTCTCAAAAATTCGATTAAAGCCTTTTCGCCTCCCGGAAATTCCGGCATCTTTTCGGCAAAAGTGTAGACCGAATCTTCAGTTACTGCTTGTACATTGGTAAGGATTGGTTGAACTTTAGGAGTCTGTGCGGCGTACATATTTCCGCTAAAGCAAATTGCGAACGATGCAATAAAGAGCTGTTTGATGATGCCCGGTTTTGTGGATTTTTGTAGGAACATGATGAGAACTTTATATTTTTCAGATTAAATAAATGGTGCAAATTCAAAACTGGAGGCAAATGTATAAATAATTTTTCGATTTAACCAAGAAAAATGAAAGCAGGAAAGAAAACAAAAAATAAAGAGTAACCACTAAGACACTAAGAACACATAGATACACATAGTTCAACCTTTCTGAAATTTTGTGTTTCTAAAAAAAAACTTTAGTGATTCTATGTGTCCTCCCGATTCTCGGGATGTTCCATTAGCGCCTTAGTGTTGATCTCTCAGGGTTTCTTTTTCTTTGTTTCCAGTTCCGTTTTTAGTTCCTTTATCCTGTTGTCGGCAATATTATAATATGAAACGCTTGGTGTGGAACTTGTAGTATTGGTTTTTGTCTTTGGACGCGTTGCCATAAATTGATTGTAGCATACCAGTGCTTCTTCGGGATCTTTGATGGAGTAGTCGTAAGTGCTGGCAATGTTGTATAAAATCTTATTATCCGAATTGCATTTATAACAGAGTCTCATGTACTTTATTTCGTCGGTATACATAGCCTGAAGGTTGTAACCTTTGGATATGTTGTAATAATAATTGAACAATACTGAGTCTTTGGGAATCATCATACTCAGGCCTTTGTTTAGAAAATAAATGCCCTCTTTGTGATGTCCACTCATGATGGCGGATTTGCCCAGATAGTAGTGCAGGTTCAGATTGGCGGAATCTTTATGATAAGCACTGTTCAGTTGATCGTAAGCACTTATATAATCTTCGGTAGCAAAATAGGCTGCACCTAAATAGTAGTTGGTCAGAAAAGAATTATCGCCACGTTGCACCATTTTGTTTAGCCGCAGAATAGCCAGATCGTAATTCTTATTCATACAAAGACCGATGCCGTTATACTGATTTATAACCTGATTGGAGGAATCGGAAAGCATATAGCGCTTGGTGGAGCTAATCAATTCGGGATATCGCTCGGTTTGCAGATACATCTTAGCCAGTTTACTCAGGGTGTTGTAATCATTCGAATTGCCGGCGAATGCTTTCTGGTAATAAAAAATGGCCGAGTCGGGCTTTGAAAGTTGCACAAAGCAATCCCCTAACACCGGATATAAGGCCGGAACGGAATTTTTCTTTAGCATGTCATGTGCCAGTTGCACCGACTGCTCCCAGTCCTTAAGCTTGAAAACGATGTTGAGGTAGTTGAGTCGGGCATAGCGGCTGTTGGGTGCCGATTGCAAAGCCATAAAATAATAAAGTTTGGCTTTGTTGAGGTTTCCATCCAGCTGATAATTTTCGGCAAGTTCGTTGATAACCGCCATATTTGTTGTCTCTTGTTTTACCAATTCTTCGAGTAAGAGTATGGCTTCTTTGTACTGTGCCAGACTTTTGTAGCACTTTGCCTTCAAAAAATCATTTTCGGGCGACTTCCTTTCCTTCGAAATGAGTTTCATAGCCAGCTCGTAATCGTAATTCTTCATAGCACTTTGGATTGCATTGTTTTGCGCCTGAAGAAAAACCGGAAGGCAGAGAATGAACACGATAAAGAGTTTTTTCATAATGGGAAGTTTAATGGTTCAATGATCTAAACGTACGTGGAAGATTATTTTAGTAAATTAACCGTAAATAGAAAAAAGGATAGCATTCAAAATACCGTTCCCTTTTTTAATCAATAATTTATTGAAGAGAGTGATATGATATTGAATAACCATGTCAGATATAATATCTCACATAGTTTTCCTGCAAATATTCTAATCTTGTAAAATATGGCTTAAAATAATTGTTTTTCCTTTCTAGCTCATCAAAGATGAGAACTAGGTTTCGCTAACGTTTTTATAAGCAAATCGACTAAAATCAGCAACATGCACTACGGTTTAATTGACTAATATCATTATTTATATTATCAAAAATGAATTGTCTTATTTCCAGAGTCTTTAATCATTGTTTGTAAATCCATCAAACACCGTGAAATGGGACGTGGTGCCGCTGTAGAAAATAACTTATGACTTTTATCTAAATAAATATATTGTGGTATAGCAGTGAATTTAAGATACTGCATTAATGCTGATTTATTTTCTCCAATAATTCTAAACTGATTTGTGAGGATATTATCTTTTTCTGATGTTTTTTTCCAAGCATTATCATCTTTATCTAAGGATAAATATATGTAATTAATTCCTTTATCCTTAAATAACTGTTTTGCATCCCCAGAATCATGGATGTCGTTACGACATGCATCGCACCAACTAGCCCAGAAATCAAAATAAATCGGTTGCCCATAATATTTTTGCATTAATTCACGCAATGTAATTTTATTTTTTGAGTAGATAGAAACGAGTATTGTTTGATCTAATACATTGTCGGGAAATGGATGATTCAAATAAAGAAAATACTCCTTACTATTTTTGATACTCAATCGGAATGTTTCGTTTTCAATTTGCTTTTCGGATTCTGCAATAATTTCAATCAATTCTTCTTTGTTACTAAAGTTCTGAATATATGCTAAATAACCTATTAAAGCTGTAGTCAGATATTCCTTGTTATATTTACTCAAATGTTTATTCAAACGTATTCCATTGTAAATAGATTTTATATTGGAAAACACATTGTTTGTAGAGCAAATAATGTATTTTGCAAAAATTGCTCTGAAATAGATTGGAAGCAGTTCATCGTTGTCGAAAGTTATTCTATTGGCTTCATCAAAATAAAAATCAGGTAATGAATCTTTCGCAATAAAACGATTATATACAGGGGAACAAATCAACCTTACATATTCACTGTTTATTCTCATTATTTCCGCTTCTACAAAGTCAGCACGCAAATTATTATTCTTTTGATATCGCTCTAAGAAAATACTTTGAACAGATAGCCATTCCTTCACCTTATTTTTGTATATATTCATATCCTTTATTATATTGAACCAAGGCATTTTATAACTACACAAATGCAAATTTAGCTCTCTGTAATAGTTATAATAAACAGCATTTGCTCCTTCAAACCGAAGTGTTTTTCCACCACTGGTACAACTATCCACCTCTGTATAAACTTTGACTTTGTCAGATGGAGAAATATAAACATATTGATTGTAATTCATAAGTTGGAAAAGATACAGCTGGGGCTTCGTTGCATCAAGCTGAAACCCAATCGTATTAAGAGTATCCAAACTCTGCTTTGATATTCGTTTTGTTTTTTTGTAATTTTCATCCCAGAAACTCCAATCGATAGGACTCAACGTGACGAATACATTTGAGTCTTTCGGATTTATAGCGATTGTAGCTTTTTGTTGAGATTGAATAGTAATGGATAAATTAAGCAATAAGAGCACTAAAAAAAAGGGAATAATGTATTTTGAAGTTTTCATGTTTTTTTCAAAATGTTTTAAGTAATGGTCCGATTATAATGTTGCGCCTTAGTTTAATCTGAATGTAATAGGCAGGGTGTAAAATACTGCTACTTTTTTACTATTTTGTTCACCCGGAATAAAGTCGGGCAAACTGCTTACGACTCTGTTTGCTTCTTTCTCTAGCAGAACCATATTGGCTTCAGCTGCCTGAACTTTTACATCTGTTTGATTTCCATAGCCTACAACTACGACCTCGCCAACTTTTTTGACGTTTTCTATTATACTTTTCACTGCTGTTGCATTCTCTACTTTTCCTGTTTCACTTACGATGAATCGGACAATCACTTTCCCCTGTGTGCCTGTTTTCTGAGCTTCAATCGGATATTTTACATTGCGATTAATGTATTGCAGTAATGCCTCTTCACCACCAGGAAACTGAGGCATTTTTTCAACTACAGTATAAGTCCCTTTATGGCTATCATGTCCATCATCCAGTCTAAAAGTTATTGGCATGGTATACCAAACAGCCACTTTTTTGCCGTTTTGTTCGCCCGGGGTAAAGTCTGGTAACGACTTAATAACTCTTATTCCTTCTGTATTAATACTTGGGTAAAGAGCTCTGATTATTTCAACATTTCCGACTTTACCTGACTCATTAACGACGAATCGAAGAATAACTTTTCCTTGGATTCCATTCTTGAAAGCATCAGTTGGATATTTTACATGGCTATTAATATATTGTATCAAGGCTTCCTCTCCACCCGAAAATTGTGGCATTTTCTCAACAACAGTGTAAACTTTTGAGTTGTCAGTTTGGTTTGCATCCTGAATTGCCACTACTGTCTCTTGATTTTCATTTTCGGCATCTACAACTTCGTCATTCTTATTGATAACTGTGTTTTCATTCCCTGCAACAGCATTTTTTGTTGTCGACAAAATATTTTTTGCCGAATTTACAATGGTTTCTGCATTGCTCGATAATACTAATGCCAATGCAAATGGAACGATAAGCGAGTATTTCATGATTCCCGCTTTTTTTGTTTTTTGTTGATTCATCATAATAATACGTTTTTTAAGGGGTGATACATTAAATTTATTTCCGAGTTTTACCTCGGGAGTTTGATAGGATAATTGTAATAAATGATATTGATAATCTTTAGAATCAAAACCCGATTCTACGACTTTGCTATCGGCCAGAAATTCCAGATTATGTCGGATCTCACGTTTAAGCAACCATGCTGCCGGATTTATCCAGCAAACGATGGTCAGGATTTCACTAATGAGTACATCCAGACTGTGCATCTGTAGTGCATGTGTTTTCTCGTGAGCTAATATCTGGCTAATTTCTTGCTCGCTATGTAAAGCCGGATTTATAAATATGTAGTTGAAAAACGAGAAAGGGGCAATCGTTTCCTTTATTGATATAATTTTAGTTCCCTGTAATTGTTTCTTTTCTCCTTTCAACTTCCAACGAAGAATAGAAACGAGCTGCATCAGCATTTTTGCAAGTAAAATAACTGACACCAAGGCGTAAGCCCCAAGCAGTATATTTTCGATAGTGAAAACTGATTTTGGTCGCGGAGTGACAGTTACAGCCTGCAATTGAGCATAGCTGACTATGATTGCCTGCATTGGTTGCTGTTTCTCAAGCCATCCGGTGAATGAGACGAATGGATAAATCACAGACAACAGGATGCTGAAGACAAGGTAAAACCTGCGGGTTTTCCAAAAGGTATCGTTGTAAAACAACAATCGGAAAAACAGGTAAAACAAAGCTATCGCAATGTTCACCTTTAGAAAATACATGAGTGCGTCGTTCATTTCTTTTCGATGAGTTTGATGATTTCTTGTAATTCTTCGGCGGATATCTTTTGTTTTTCAACAAAAAAGCTCACCATTTCTTTGTATGAATTCTCGAAGTAGTTTTGTACTACCCCCGACATAAATTTAGATTTATATTCGCTTTCTTCCATTACCGGACTATACTCGTAAGTATTGCCGTATCGTTTCCCTTTTACATAACCTTTGCGTTCCAGATTCTTTACGATAGAAGCTACGGTGGTGTAAGGCGGTTGGGGTTCATCCATGAGCTGAATAAAATCTTTGATAAAACCTTTGCCTTGCTGAAATATGATCAGCATCATTTCTTCTTCTTGATTGGTTAGCTTTTCCATTTCTTTATGTTGGATAAAATATTTATTGTTTAGTCATTACGAATACTTCGCAAATCTACGATAATTTCGTAATTGTTGTTCTGAAATGTTGATATTTTAATGTTTTTTATATTTTTAGGGAGAAGCCATCACTAAAATAAAAAGTTGTATTTTTGTATCAGCAAAGGAAATTAAATGGACTAATTTGTGACCAGTTAGTTATACAGGTCATAATCTGTAGCTACTAATAAACTTAACACGATGACTTCAATTACACTTTCAGAACTTACTGATCAAATTCAACATATTATACGTTCGAGCTTCGATGCTCCTCAATGGATACGTGCCGAAATAAGTGAGTTGCGCGAAAACCCGGGTGGACACTGTTATCTGGAATTGGTAGAAAAGGATGATGCCTCGGATGCATTACTGGCTAAAACGAAAGCTACGATTTGGGCAAGCACTTACCGAATGTTGAAACCTTATTTCGAAAGTAGTACGGGCCAATCGCTACGAGCGGGTTTGAATGTGCTGGTGTCTGTCACGGTTGAGTTTCATGGAGTGTATGGTTTTAGTTTGAATATTCGCGATATTGATCCTACTTTTACCATTGGTGAAATGGCTGCCCGGAGATTAAAAATTATCCGGCAACTGGAGGAAGACGGTATTGTAGATATGAATAAGGAGCTCCCATTTCCGGAGCTTCCACAACGGTTGGCAATTATTTCATCATCCACAGCTGCAGGTTATGGTGATTTTTGTGACCAGCTGAAAAATGATTCTTCCCATTTTGCCTTTTATCCGAAGCTTTTTTCGGCGGTGATGCAAGGCGATCAAGCCGAAGCCTCCATTATATCGGCTTTGGAAAAAATATATGAGCACATTGAATTGTTTGATGTGGTGGTGATAATTCGTGGTGGTGGTGCCACTACCGATTTAGCTTGTTTTGACTCCTATGAACTGGCGTTGAATTGTGCGCAGTTCCCATTGCCGATAGTTTCAGGAATCGGGCATCAACGCGACATTTCAATTTTGGATATAGTGGCCAATTCGAGTGTGAAAACACCTACCGCAGCTGCCGAATTATTGATTTCAGTTATGCAAGATGCAGAAAATAGGATGTCGAATGTTGTGTCGGACATTCTGCATTTGGTTAAAAGTAAAGTGGATGTAGAAACCAGATTTATCGATCAGGCCCAGATGCGCATCAAACAGACCTTACGTAGTTGTGTGCTGCAAAAGGGGCATCTGCTCGATCGTCAGAGAAATCGTTTGCAATCTTCAATACGTATGCAGTTGTTGAAACAAAATAATAAATTATCTTTGTTGGAGAAAAATATCGAAACACACTCGCCACAGTTTTTGTTAAAGCACGGATATACCATTACGACATTGAATGGGAAACGTATCACTTCGTCCAAACAGATAAAACAGGGTGATCAGATTCGGACTTATGTGGGGGATGGCGATTTTGAAAGTCAAATTATTTAAGAGACAACTTTTCCTGAGCCCGAAGCTTTGGGAATGTTTAGACAAGAAAAAACTATGAGTACAATCGTTCTTGAAAATATGGAGTTTCATGCTTTTCATGGCTGTTTGGCATTTGAACAGGAACTGGGTAATACTTTTATTGTCAGTGTGACCATGGAGTTGGATACCACGAAGGCTGGAAAAACTGATGAGCTGGAGCATACACTCAATTACCAGTTGGTATATGATGTTATCAGGGGGCAAATGGAAATGCCATCCAAACTAATTGAACATGTGGGACAGCGTATTCTGGATAGCCTGTTTAATGGATTTCCAAAGATTCAGCTACTGCACGTAAAGTTATCCAAGCTTAATCCGCCATTGGGAGGAAAGGTAGAACGTGTGACGATAGAGTTGAAAAAGGAACGTTAATTAAAAATGAAATACTTATGAATAATTACTTGAAATGCTTCTTGCAACTGATAGGGCTTTTTGTTGTCATTGAATTGATAAACTTAGGTATACGGTATTATCGCACTGATGAATTGAAATTTACATTTTCCGATTGGAAATCGTGGCTTCTTCTGATCATTGTGTTTTTTGGTTTTGAGACTTATCAGACTTATAAAAAGAAGAAGCATGAAAAAAAAGAGTAGATGTGATCTATTCTGTTTTTGCAAGAAAATTGTTTAAAAATGTAATTTTTGTCTGAGGTTTATCTTGTTTTTAAATCAGAATGCTTACTTTTGCGACATCAATACGAACATTGAGTCACAAACAATGATGAACGCCGAGTTATCAGCGTTCTTTTTTTTGTAGTTAAATCAAAATAAATAAAATAGTTCATGTCAACAAACGAGATTAAACAAGGACATCCGAAAGGACTTTATCTGTTATTTGCAACCGAAATGTGGGAGCGTTTCAGCTATTACGGAATGAGGGCTCTCTTTATGCTTTTTATGATAAAAGCGCTTTTATTCGACAAAAACTTTGCATCACAAATTTATGGCAGTTATACTGGGCTTGTGTATCTGACTCCACTACTTGGTGGATATATTGCTGACCGTTATTGGGGAAATCGTCGTTCCATTTTCTGGGGTGGAATCGTCATGGCACTTGGACAGTTTCTGATGTTTTTCAGTGCGTTAAATTATACTGACCCGGGTCTCGCAAAATATCTGATGTATTTGGGATTGTGCTCTTTGATTTTGGGGAATGGGTTTTTTAAGCCAAATATTTCTACCATGGTAGGACATCTTTATGAACCGAATGACAGACGAAAGGATTCAGCATATACTATTTTTTATATGGGAATAAATATCGGTGCCGGTTTGTCTCCGTTATGGTGTGGGTTTGTCGGTGATACCGGAAATCCAGCCGATTTCAAGTGGGGATTTCTTTCTGCTGGAATTGGAATGTTAGTTGGTGTTCTGGTGTTTGAATTGCTCAAAAATAAATACCTTTCAACACCGCAAGGTGAACAAATAGGTCTTGCTCCAAAGAAGTCTGCTTTGACCGAGAATCTAAATCTGATTGATGAAACAGAACCTAACTCGAAAAAAAGGTTGTTTCTTTCTTTGGCAGGTGTTGTATTCCTGTTCCTGTTGTTCTCAGTGAATTTTGGATCTTTTTCAGGTTCTGCTACTCTTTTTTCTGGGGCGGATTGGATTGGGTCGGCTATTTATGCTATTGGAATCATGATGCCGCTGTTTATTATTGCGGATAAATCGCTTACTAAAGTGGAGCGTTTGCGAATATTGGTTATCTTCATCATTTCATTTTTTGTTATTTTCTTTTGGTCGGCGTTTGAACAGGCTGGTGCATCGCTCACGTTCTTTGCGGATGAGCAAACAAACCGAAATATTTTTGGATGGGAAATGCCTGCTTCTTATTTCCAATCGTTCAATGCTATATTTGTTGTAACGCTCGCTCCTCTTTTTGCTCTGCTTTGGTCATTGCTTGGAAAACGGGGTGTAGAACCAAGTTCACCGGTAAAACAGGCAATTGGATTGTTTCTATTGTCGATGGGCTATTTAGTTATTGCATTTGGAGTTCGTGGTGTTGACTCACATATGAAAGTAAGTATTTTGTGGTTGACGGGTTTGTATTTCATCCACACAATGGGTGAACTTTGTTTGTCACCCATTGGGTTGTCTATTGTAAATAAACTTGCTCCTGCACGATTTGCTTCATTGCTTATGGCTGTTTGGTTTTTAAGTAATGCTATTGCCAATAAATTTGCGGGAACTTTGAGTGGTTTGTATCCTGAAAATGGCGTTACTAAATCTATTATTGGTTACCAAATAACAACACTTTACGACTTTTTTATGTTGTTCGTTGTGATGTCGGGTGTGGCGGCCATTATTCTTTTTGGGCTGTCTAAATGGCTGGAAAAACTCATGGGTGGTATAAAATAAATATCTCGTGTAATAAAGAAAATTCCTTGTCGATTAACTCTTCGACAAGGAATTTTTTTTATATTGCTTCTTTTGGTTTCAATTCAATTACTTCCAGATTCTGAATTTTATCGCCGTCAATCTCTATCCTGACTAATGTTTGTACTTTATGAAAACCATATTTACCAGCTGCTCCGGGATTGATGTGTAGTAAATCAAGAGGCTTGTCGTACTTCACTTTCAAAATGTGTGAATGTCCGCAAACAAAAAGTTTGGGTGGCTGCTGGAAAATAGCCGGACGTACTAATGCATCATACTTACCGGGATAGCCGCCAATATGCGTAAGCCATACTTTCACGCCTTCGCACATAAACCTGTTGTGCTGAGGAAAGATGGCTCTGATTTCATAGCTGTCTATATTGCCCCATACACCTCGCAGGGGTTTGAATGTCTGAAGTTTATTTACAACCTCTAACGACCCCCAGTCACCACAATGCCACACTTCATCGCAATTCGCAAAGTGCTCTAAAATGCGCTCATCCAGCATTCCGTGTGTATCTGAGAGTATCCCTATTCGAGTCATTTATTTCGTTATTTTATGTTCATATCCATCGCAAAAGTAATAAAAATCAAGAATAAAGCGGCTTCAATGATGCATAATGTTTGTTGAACTTGTTAGGAATCAGTTTGGAATCCAGTGGCACACAAATCATACATTTTGTTTGTATTTTGAATTTCGCTACTTTTGTAAGCTTTTCGGGATGGTAATGCTATTTCTCTAATGAAAAAGAATACGAACAAACTCAAACCATTTATTCAGAAAATGCGATTTAAATATCGTGTTTCCGTTCTAAATGAAAATACACTGGAAGAGTCGTGGCATGTTCGATTGTCCAGATTCAGTGTGTTTATGTATGGTTCTACATTTGGGGTACTGACATTTATCATTCTTACAATTTTGATCTTCACCACGCCAATCAGTCACTATTTGCCGGGTTATGGTGAAACAGGTAATCGGACGAATATTATTCGGGAATCAATGCGGGCTGATTCATTGGTACAACAGGTCGATTTACAAGAAGGTTATATAGATATTATAAAAGGAATTATTACCGGAAAAATGACTCCAGACTCAATAGCCTCTTTAGATTCCATAGCGCTTAAACAGCGTGCAAAGATTTTGGTGGAGAAATCCAAAAGAGAAAAAAACTTTGTTGATAAATTCGAAAAGGAAGAAAAATATAATCTTGCAAGCATTGATACTAAGCCCACGGAGAACTCATATGTGTTTTTTCGACCTACGCGAGGTGTAATTTCCTCTTCGTTCAATTTGTCCGAACAGCAATATGGTATTTACCTTATCACTTCGCCCAACGAAAGCGTAGTGAGTGTGCTGGCTGGAACAGTGGTCTATGCAGCATTTACGTTCGATTTTGGTTGGGTAGTTCAGGTTCAGCATGAGAATAACTATCTTTCCATTTATAAGAATAATACCCGCTTGATGAAAAAAGTGGGCGATCAGGTAAAGGCTGGTGAATGTATTGCTGTTACGGGTGAAGCCTCTGGAAAAAAGACGGGGATGCAATTTTACTTTGAATTGTGGAAACAAGGGAAACCGGTTGATCCTGAAGAGGTGATTATTTTTTAAAGAAGGAATAACCCGATATGAAGTTACGGAGATTATGATCTTAAGCAAGTAAGGAGAGAACATTGTATAACTAGAGATGGATATTCAACAAAAAAAACAAATAGCAATTTTAGGCTCTACCGGTTCCATCGGAACTCAAGCGCTGGACGTTATTGCGGCGAATAATTCGTTGTTCGAAGTTTATGCATTGACGGCTAATAATAATGTAGATTTACTCATTGAGCAAGCTTGTAAATTTAATCCCGAAATGGTTGCCATTGGGAATGAGAAGCATTATCGGACGCTGAAAGATGCCTTGTCTGATCTGCCTATAAAAGTATTTGCCGGAGCTGACTCTATTGCTCAGGTTGCTGAAATGCAACCCATAGATATAGTTCTCACGGCTATGGTCGGTTATTCCGGACTAAAACCAACTATCAATGCCATAAAAGCAGGGAAAAAAGTTGCGCTGGCAAATAAAGAAACATTGGTCGTTGCCGGTGAGCTTATTTGCAATTTAGCTGCCAAATATAAAGCATCGATTATTCCTGTGGATTCCGAGCATTCTGCTATTTTTCAATGTTTGGCAGGTGAAGGAAACAATCCTATAGAAAAATTAATCTTAACAGCTTCGGGTGGTCCGTTTCGCACAAAGTCGTTGGATGAATTGAAAACTGTTACCAGCACTCAGGCGCTAAAACACCCAAACTGGGATATGGGAGCAAAGGTCACGATTGATTCGGCCAGTATGATGAATAAGGGCTTTGAAATCATTGAAGCAAAGTGGCTTTTTGGTGTTTCGCCCGATCAGATTCAGGTAGTAGTGCATCCACAATCTATTATTCATTCCATGGTCCAATTTGCAGATGGTGCAATAAAAGCGCAACTTGGTGTCCCTGATATGAAATTACCTATTCAGTATGCATTTACCTATCCGGAACGGCTGAAAACTGATTTTCCACGTTTTGATTTTGATGTGTGCTCTCAATTTACTTTCGAAAAACCAGATCTAGGTCGATTCAGAAATCTTGCTTTCGCATATGATGCTATGAATAAAGGGGGGAACATGCCCTGTATATTGAATGCTGCGAATGAAATAGTGGTGTCGGAGTTTTTGAAAGATAAAATTGGTTTTCTACAGATGAGCGATATTATTGAAGTGATAATGGCTAAAGCCGATTATATAGCTAAACCAACTTACGATGATTATGTAAAGACTGATGCACTGGTACGACTACTTACTAAAGAAATAATTGAGTAAGTTCTTTCTTTGGAAAATCAGACAATCTTCGAATTTAAAACAAATGCAGGTGATTTACTGTTGTTATGTGGTTTGATAGAATCCCGATTAACTAGAGCCTGTTTTCGTAAAATATATAAATAATTAAAACAAGGTTACTAAAATATAGAGTTACACAAAATAATTTATGGAAACATTTCTCATTAGGGCATTACAGCTAATTCTCAGTCTTTCGATATTAGTGGTCTTACACGAATTTGGCCACTTCGCATTTGCACGCTTATTTAAGGTGCGTGTAGAAAAATTCTACATGTTTTTCAACCCGAACTTATCATTAATTCGTGCAAAAAAAATAAACGGGAAATGGAATGTGAAATTTTTCGCTAAAAATGTTCCAGCCAACGAACGTCCGAAAGTGGATTTGGATGGTGATGCTGTCCATGATTCAAAAGGGAAAGTTGTGATGGAGCAAATTCCATTGGCTGAATTGCCCGAAGGAGATTGGCGTAAATATCCCGATAATACAGAATGGGGAATCGGTTGGTTGCCACTGGGTGGATATTGTTCTATTTCCGGTATGGTTGACGAAACCAAAGATCTAACTCAAATGGCTTCCGAGCCTCAACCTTGGGAATATCGTTCACGATCGGTATGGCAACGGTTGCCAATTATTATTGGAGGTGTATTGGTTAATTTTATTTTAGCCATGGTAATCTACGCCGCTGTTTTATTTACATGGGGAAGAGAATATCTTCCTCTTCAGAGCGCTAAATTTGGACTCCAGTTTTCGCAAACAATGTTGGATAATGGATTTAAAAATGGCGATAATATTGTGAAAATTGATGGACAACCTGTAGAGCAACGCGCTGATATTGTCGAAAAATTACTCATAGATGGAAAACAAAATGTAGTTGTATCCAGGGATAATAAGCTTATTGATCTGCAAATGCCAGCTAACTTTTCGCAAAAGATACTTGCGGCTCAGGAAATTAATTTTGTAGATATTCGTTTTCCTTTTGTGATTGATAATGTTGCTGCAGGTCT
>JAATGT010000177.1 GCA_015654525.1 Bacteroidales bacterium | reverse complement strand
GTATTCTGTGTGCCTAACTAAACGACATTGAATCGGGAGCTTATATCTTAGAATCCTGAAGGGATTCGATGTGAATTGAAAATCGGGATGGCAATAACCACCTCGATTTTCAATTCGCTTTCCATGTTTTGAAAAACACCCACAGTTCATAGGCCAGCATAAAAATCCAACCTACCAGACAAGCCAGCGCAATACCTCTCAGCTGGAAGTAAGAAGCCATCAGATAAGCCGAAATGACACGTGCCACTATTTGCGTAAACGTGGAGTTGAGCGTTATTTTCAATTTTCCCAATCCACGGAAATAACCCTGAAGGATGTTGGTGACTCCCGGAAGAAGGTAAATAAACGACATAATTTTCAGGTACTGCACCCCCGACTCCACCACCTTGGCACCCTCATTGCCCACAAACAGGGTAACAAACTGACGGGCAAAAACAAAAATGATGACTCCCATCGCCAGACTGTAGATTACCTCTATTTTCAATCCGGTAAAAAATCCTTTCCGGATTCGCTTTGACCCGCTGCCACCACCTACGTTCTGTGCCAGAAAACCGGTAGTACCATGTGCAATATTTTGTTGCACAACCATAACAAAGTCATCAATCCGACTCACAGCGTTGAAAGCCGCAATAGCAAAAATTCCCAACGGATTGACAGCGCCCTGCACCAGCAGTTTTCCGACATGCAGGGTAATCTGCTGCATGGCCGCCACCGAACTGTAGTTGACCGTCTCACGCAGCAACGACCGGTCAAACACGAATTCATGACGCGTATATTTCAGGATAGGGATCTTTCTCCGGACATAGATAATGCAAAATAAAGCCGATAAGGCTTCGGCAATGACAGTTGCACATGCAGCACCTGCTATACCCAATTTGAGAACCGCCACAAACAGTAAATCCAGCAAAACGTTGAGCACAGCAGAAGCTATCAGAAAATAAAGGGAAGCCCTGGAGTTACCCATGCTCCGCAGCGTGGAAGCATAAATGTTGTAGATAAAAGTAAAGAACATCCCCACAAAGATAATGCGCAGAAAAAGGGTGGCATCATCAATTATTTCCGCCGGAGTATTCATCAGAGACAGAATGGCGCGCGAAAAAATCAACCCCAACAGAATAATTACCACCGTAAACACCCCTCCTGCAATAAGTGCAGTCGAAATTTCCCGTTTCAGTTTGGCGATATCGCCTGATCCGAAGAAATTTCCCATCAAAACAGACATTCCCAGACAGATACCCACTATAAGAAACAAAACAATATTCATAATAGGGCTTGCTGCTCCCACAGCGGCAAGCGCATTGGCTCCTATAAAACGACCTACAATGATGGAATCTGCCGCATTATAAGTCAGCAGGCAAAAGTTCCCAATAACTAATGGTACAGTAAAATGAATAATCTGTGGGGTAATGGAACCCGACGTCATGTCAACGATCTTTCCTTGTTTCATCTTCTTATAACTTTCGGACTGCAAAGGTAGTTATTTGACTGTCAGAAGTCGTTATCCGGTTTATAAAGAATCATTAAATATTGTAGCGAGGTTTCATGATCCATCTATCCAGGCAAACTCTGATTTTTTATACAGAATATGATTGTTGGCAAAAGTTAAGTATATTTGCGTAGAGAATAATAAGCAACATAAAAACAATGAATATACTCGAAAAAACAATTAAGTTTCTCACTAAAAATGGAATCGAAGCAATTGTGCTTGATTCTTCCAAAGATGTACTAGCTTACTTAGACTCCAACATAAAAGATTCTTCGGTAGTTGGAGTCGGCGACTCCATGACACTGGAGAGTCTCGGCATTTATGAATACCTGAGAAATCGCAATCTGGTATTTCTCGACAAATACGATACAAAGCTTAGTAAACCGGAGAAAAAGGATATTTATTTGAGGAACTTTAATGCGGACTACTTTCTGAGCAGTGCCAATGCGATCAGTTCCGATGGGAAAATATACAACCTCGACGGAAATGGAAGTCGCGTTGCACCTATTATATATGGCCCTAAACAGGTGCTGATCATTTGCGGTACCAATAAAATTGTATCAAATGATGACGAAGCCATCAGCCGGATCAAGAAAATTGCAGCCCCGCTGGATGCCATCAGGCTGGGAAAGCATACACCATGCACCGTCAAAGGTGAATGCGTAGATTGCAAATCGGCAGATAAAATATGCAATTACCTTAGCGTTATACAAGGTCAATTTGACGAAATAAGAATAAAAGTAATTTTCATCAGACAAGCGTTGGGATATTAGTCTTATTTTCACAAACAGAATCCATTGAAATAAAATTTAAATAAAATCCAGTACGTTTTTGTAATTATACCAAATTTATTGATATTTTTGTAATCGCATAACACAGACTATTGCTTTTCGAAAAAACGGCATTATGAGAACTCCTCTCCCACTACAATCATTATATTCGTTTTATCGCGACGGCTTCAGGAATATGACCGTAGGGAAAACGTTATGGTTAATCGTGCTGATAAAGCTTTTTATCATGTTTGCAGTATTACGTATTTTTTTCTTTCCAAACTACCTGAACTCAAATTTCAAAGATGACCAAAGCAAAGCAAATCATGTTCGCCAGGAACTTATAAATAAAACAAAATGATATCAAACACTTTTATAACTAATTACTAGAAACAATTATGAATTTATTGGACGCATCATTAGTGGATTGGTCACGGGCACAGTTTGCCATGACTGCTATGTATCACTGGCTTTTTGTACCGCTCACGCTGGGCTTGGGAGTTATCATGTCAATCATGGAAACCTTGTACGTAAAAACCGGTGACGAGCAATGGAAAAAAGCTACCAAGTTTTGGATGACCCTTTTCGGAGTAAACTTTGCCATTGGCGTAGCTACAGGGATTATTCTGGAGTTTGAATTCGGTACTAACTGGTCGAACTACAGTTGGTTTGTCGGTGACATTTTCGGGGCACCACTGGCCATCGAAGGCATTATGGCTTTTTTTATGGAAGCAACCTTTATTTCCATCATGTTCTTTGGTTGGAAAAAAGTAAGTAAGAAGTTTCACCTGGCATCTACCTGGTTAACTGTACTGGGAGCTACCCTTTCGGCTCTGTGGATATTGGTTGCCAACGCATGGATGCAATATCCCGTAGGTATGGAATTCAATCCGGATACGGTTCGAAACGAGATGATTGATTTCTGGAGTATCCTGCTTTCACCCGTTGCCATGAATAAATTTTTCCACACAGTGTTGTCCGCCTGGGTAATGGGCGGTTTATTTGTTATTGGCATTAGCTCTTGGTTCTTAATCAAAAAGCGTGAAGTTGACTTCGCCCTGAAAAGCATACGTGTCGGTGCTATCTTTGGTATTGTATCATCATTGCTGATAGCCTACACCGGCGATGGTTCAGCTTACAACGTATCTCAACATCAACCGATGAAACTGGCAGCCATGGAAGGACTCTATCAGGGTAAAACCAG
>JAATGT010000249.1 GCA_015654525.1 Bacteroidales bacterium | reverse complement strand
TAAAAAAGCTTATAACAGAGCAAAAACAACTAAAATATTCAATAGTAATTAGAAATGAAAGAACAAGACGATTCATTTGAAGAGAGCTTACGTGCAGGAAGACTTCCCAATATTTATTCCCGTAAAGCAATATGGGGGTTTTCTATTTTTTTCTCTGCAATTTTCGGAGCTGCATTATTAATGAGCGATTTAAAAAATATCGGAAAGAAAAAAGAAGCCAATTTAGTACTTACGTTATCGATAATATATACAGTAATTACATTTATTGTTGTCAATATTCCAGAAGAATCAATATCCTCACTCACAATGGGATTTAATTTCGTTGGTGGTTATGCCCTCTCGGAACATTTTCTAAAAATGTATATTCCTCACGAAGCTGAATATCCAAAGAAGAAAATATGGAAACCTTTAATTATTTCAATTATTATCACATTACCAATGGTGCTAGCCGTGATTTACAGCCTGAATTTAGATGAATAGATTCTAAAATATCTTTCGGAATGAAATGGATCTTTGATAAATACATTAATTTATTTTACTAATAATATCTTTCCTCCCATGAAAAAGACCGTTTTGCTCATTTTGATTTTTTGCCTGAGTTTTGGATTAAACGTTTATTCCAGAGGTGGTGGTGGAGGATTTCATATGTCGAGTCATAGCTTTCATTCGTCGCGAACGAGCAGTCATAGCTTTGAAGGAAAGTCAACAACTCATGTTGTTGGACCATCCAGACATGCAAACCCGGCGAGAAGTGCACGCATTGTAAGACCCATTTCTTTCTATCGGAACAACCCAAGCTACCGAATGGTAAACAATCATTATTATCCTGTTTATTACCGGACTCCGAATTACATGTTCTGGTACTTTGTTATGATAAATCACCGTACACACAGGAATGATACTATACGTGCAAAATCGAAACAAGAACTGGATAAAAAGGTAAAATCGGTAGATACCTCGTGGTAATACGCAAAATCATATATTTAGATTAACTTTTGCAGAAAATGCAAAAATACATATTTAGCAACTAAATGATGACTGGAATCGGATGATATTTTGAATCACGATTTTAGTCATTGTTGTTTTTGCAGATTATTATCGAATAAACATATTGTACAAGAAACAAAGGCGTCATTAAAAACAACTGTTCATCTGCCAATAAATACACATTTAAAGTCAAAAAAAGCACCCGATTTACTGCAAATAAAATTAATTTTGGACATATAAATTACAGATCTTAAACTTCAAGTTATTTTCATGAAAACAAAATTTCTAATTCCCGTTCTGCTTCTGTGCAGCTCTGCACTCTCAGCCGAAAGCATCAGTTTAAAAATAACAAACCCGAACAAATCAGAACTGAAGAATGCTCCGGTAGTAGTTCAGCTGGACAAATACAGCAGCAGTATACCCACAAAAAGACGTAGTGAATTAGCCGTTTTGGTGAATGGAAAACAAATCAGCAGCCAGCTTGACGACTTAAATAGAGATGGAGTGCCGGACGAATTGGTTTTTCTGCTGGATCTAAAAGCCGGACAGACTCAATCAGTCACTTTAAAAACTATCCCGGCAAATCAACACGATAGCTTTCCGACCGAAGTATATGCCGATATGATTTCGAAACCAAAAGGCGGCAAAATGGAGTTTGTAAAAGAAATGTCGTCGACAAAAAACGATATGTACAGTAAAATGCATCACCATGGGGTGGCTTTTGAATCGGCATTGATTGCTTATCGCATCTACTTTGACAATAAAAGTACTGTGGATGTATACGGAAAGAAGAAACAGCAACTCGAATTATCGACCACCGAATGGTATCCAACCGATAAGCACGCTGCTGCAGGATATGGAGACGATGTACTACGTGTTTTCAATGCTGTAGGCGTTGGTACTGTAAAAGGATGGGATGGCACAAAAGCAACACATATAGATAAGTTCGATAAACGCACACAACGAATTGTGGCGACCGGCAAACTTCGTACTGTAGTAGAAATTGAAGTGGAAGGATGGCAATATGAAGGTAAAAGAATCAATATGACCGTACGCTACATTTTATATGCCCGCCACCGTGATGGAATTGCCGAAGTCCGAGCATCGGAAGATATTACGAATCTGTCGACCGGTGTCATGACTATTGCCGGTGGTCCGACGATGAGTGACAAAAAAGGCTTGGTAGGTTCATGGGGAACCGATTACCCCGTTACTGACACTGTAAAATACGAAAAACAAACTTGTGGATTGGGCGTATATGTGCCACAACCTTATGCCCGCAAACAAGTGGTGGAAGGATTAAATAACCTGATATTGATGCCTTACCACAAGGGTGAAGTACTGCGTTTTTATTTTACGGCCGCTGCTCGTAAAGAAGAGAAAGATCCATACACTTCCGACAAACAGTTTTTTGCTTATCTGAAAAAATGGAAAACAGCACTGGAACCAATACAGGTTAAGTAGTTTAACAGTTTTTTTCAGCTTTAAATAAAGCAATAAAAAAGACCATCAGCACTCATGCTAATGGTCTTTTTTGCTTCAAAAAAGGTTTTAAACATGTACTGGCGAAGAATTAATGTCCTAAACACCTAAAAAACACATTCATTGATAAAAATATTTCCGAAAAAACATTAATATTTAGAATACCTTATTTATCTTTGCATGCGGATGAAATAAAAATACGGTTTTTAAAACCTGTCTTTTAGTTGTTGAGCGATACCTTTTTTATTTTTTGGTTTGCATTTATCTGAAAAACCCATTGGAAACGCAAGTTTAAACAAATAATCATATTTTAATTATTTCTATTTTTAACCATTAAAAAAATCACTAAAATGACAAAAGAACAAATTGTAGCTCAAATTTCGAGCACTACCGGTGTAGAAAAAAAAGTTGCGCTTCCAGTTGTTGAAGCGTTTATGAAAACGGTACAAGAAGCATTGGCAAAAAATGAAAATGTGTATTTAAGAGGCTTTGGCAGTTTTATTGTAAAACATAAACAAGAAAAAACAGCCCGTAACATCTCTAAAAACACTACGATTATTATTCCGGCTCATAATGTTCCCGCATTCAAACCGGCAAAAGCATTTGAGGACTTGATTAAATAAGAAATTTCCAATAAGTATAATTTTCCCCTGTTGCAGCAGTGCAGCAGGGGAATTTTCATAAAAGCATCACCTATTCATCATACTCGGCTTTCCGGCCAGTTGCGCCGCAGCATCCACGCTGAAGGTACCATCGGTTACAATTTCTTCGCCTTCTTTCAATCCACCAAGCACTACATAGCTATTGCCAAGCATAGGGCCAAGGTCGATTTCACGCATATTGAAATTTATCCCGTCGACACCCGGTTGTTTTACATATACAATGGATCGCTTGCCGGTCCACAACACTGCCGAGCGTGGAATAACCAGTTTATCTTTGAATTCATTCAGGTTGGCTTTCACCACGCCGGTTGCAAACATCTCGGGCTTTAGTTTTCCGCCCGTATTGCTTACTTCCACCCGCACTTTGGCTACGCGATTCACCGGATCAATCACCGGATCGATAAACCGGATATTGGCCGAGAAATTGATTCCGGGCAATGCCTGCAAACTAAAAGAGATGGTATTGCCCACTTTCAGAAAAGGCAGATCGCTTTCGTAAGCATCAAACAGTACCCAAACACTCGACAGATTAGCCACCTCAAACAAAACAGCCCCTTCGGATACATGATCGCCGGTATTAACGCGCTTAGCCGTTACAATGCCGGAAGTATTGGAATATACTTCGAAATTTGTTTTCACCCTACCCGACCGTTCTATCTGTGCTATTTGTTTTTCAGTCAGCATCCACTGCATAAGCTTCTCCATAGCTGCTTCGTAAATTTCGGGCTGGGTTTGTTTACTTTTTGCTGCTTCCAGCAGTTCCTGCTGCGCCGTAATCAAATCGGGCGAATAAATTAAAGCCAGCAACTGTCCTTTACGTACAGGCTCGCCCGTGAAATTCAGCATTAATTTCTCTATACGCCCACCCACATGTGCCACCTGATTTTGCAACAACCGTTCGTCAGCCTGCACTTTGCCGTACAACCGCACTTCTTTCAGCGGTTTCTGCCTGCTGACAATTGATGTAGCAACATTAGCCAGTGCCGCAGCATCTTCGCTAAAATGCACCGCATTGGAATCGGTCTTGGCACCACTACTATTGACAACAGGTATCAGATCCATGCCGCATATCG
>JAATGT010000097.1 GCA_015654525.1 Bacteroidales bacterium | reverse complement strand
TTAGAACCTATTTGAATGAACCCGTTAGCTCTTCTGTCATATATCTTAAAAATGAAATCGGAATTACCAAAACCGATTTACAAAAATATGATGAAAAGTACGGGGTAGCAAACCAATGATCAATATAAATGCCCAGACAATTGAATTATATGCAAAACAGCTGCGGTTACCTGCTTTTAATCATTACAGTGATGCCGTACGTCAGCTGGGAAGCGATAAAAGCTACGAAGAATTTCTTCTCGCCCTGATGAAGATGGAGCTTGATTCCCGCATGGACAGTAGCCAGAAGCGTAAGATTAGAACTGCAAATTTTCCGTATATGAAAACAATTGATGAACTTGATTGTAGCCGTTTTGAGCATATTACCGAAGCTTTTATTCATGAGCTTGCCAGTTGTGATTTCGTCAGTAAACGGCAGAACATCGTGATGATTGGAAATCCTGGAACCGGCAAAACACATCTTAGTATAGCCATTGGTGTTAAAGCCTGTATGCAGGATATGAATGTAAAGTTTTATACAGCAGCCAATCTTTCTAATGAACTCATTGAAGCCCAAGAATACAAGAAACTTATCAAGATAGAAAAGCAACTTTCCAAAACGGACCTACTGATTATCGATGAGCTCAGTTACCTTACTTTTAATCGTCATCAGTCGGAATTATTATTCAAAGTCATTGCTGACAGAGCCGAGCGTCGCAGCGTTGTCGTATCCACAAATTTAAAATTCTCAGATTGGATTACGATGTTTGAAAATACAACCATGGTGACAGCTTTAATTGACCGTTTGACATTTAGATCCCATGTATTAAACATGAATTCTGACCATCCTTACAGAGCAGAGTATATCAACAAAGTAAGTGACAATTAACTATGGGGGAAATTCTTATTCATCAGTATTTCCCTATATGTAAGGACAAAGTGGTAAACTTTTTCACTGTCAAAACTACATAGATGGTAAACTTTTTCAATATCACTACTGGTAAACTAATTCAGTATCAAGTGGTAAAGAAATTCATTGACATTCACAGTGTGACACGTAGCGGCCTATTCTTATTTAATGTGGCTCATTTTTTCATGAGCGTTTTATGCTTAAGTAACTCACTTATATATTGGTGTTTATAGTCTATATTTTTCGGTAAAAATAGCCTGCCTAGTTCGTGTAATCCGCTAAGCGTCAGATTTTATCGTACCACAACCATTGGTTTTATACCATTCATAGGTTTTCTTAATACCAGTCATCAAATTTACTTTTGCCTGCCATCCAAGACTGCTTAAATAACTTACATCATTAATCTTAATCGGTGTGCCATCCGGTTTTGTCGTATCAAAAATCAATTCTCCCTTATATCCAACGACTTTCGCGATGCTTTCCGCCAATTCTTTAATCGTTACTCCTATACCAGTTCCGATATTGACAATCTTATCCTTGATATATGTATTCATCAAATACACACAAGCTTCTGCCAAATCATCAACAAACAAAAATTCACGAATCGGCGTACCTGTCCCCCAAACCGTTACCGATTTCTCATGATTTAGCTTCGCTTCATGGAATTTGCGAATCAAAGCAGGAAAAACATGACTAGTCTCTAAATCAAAATTATCATTAATACCATAAAGATTGGTCGGCATTACCGAAATATACTTGGTGCCATATTGCTTATTATAGGACTGACACATTTTAATTCCTGTAATTTTTGCTAAAGCGTAGGCATCATTGCTTGGCTCTAAAGGACCAGTAAGAAGACTTTCCTCCTTCATAGGCTGCTCTGCCATCTTTGGATAAATACATGAGCTTCCTAGAAACAACAACTTTTTTACGTTATTTACATAAGATTGATGAATAATATTCGTTGCAATCATCAAATTCTGATAAATAAACTCCGCCGGCATCGTCGAATTCGCCCCAATTCCCCCAACCTTTGCCGCCGACAAAAATACATATTCAGGTTTTTCCTGTGCAAAAAAAGCGGCCACAGCTTCCTGATTAATCAAATCCAGCTCCGCATGAATACGCGTAATAAGATTTGTATACCCCTGCTTTTCAAGTTCCCTTACCAAAGCAGAACCTACTAAACCTCTATGCCCTGCCACATAAATCTTCGCATTTTTTTCCATGAAATTTATACACCTCTAAAACTTTTATCATGATGTATTATATTTTCCCAAGATTACATATACTATAACATCATCGCGACATTTGCTTTCACTGGATCTATTCGTTATACTGATGTATTTCAAAACCATGTTTTTCACATAATAAATCACGTTTTGCTGCTATCAAATCTTCTTTAACCATCATTGAACAAAGTTCTTGTAAGGTTGTTTTTGGTTTCCAACCAAGTTTTTTCTGTGCTTTCTCAGCATCCCCAAGTAAAATTTCTACCTCTGTAGGACGGAAATAACG
>JAATGT010000289.1 GCA_015654525.1 Bacteroidales bacterium | reverse complement strand
CGCAGGCTCATTCAGCAATATATAATAAATTTTCCCAATCCCATGTCAATGCCGACCATACCATCTTCCGGTTTTTCAGACCCAATGGGATAATAATTAAGCGAACGGGCCACACCCGAAAATGAAGGATAAAATCTTTTATCGTATGCATTTCCACAAATTTCCTGCAATACAATGGCCATTTTTTCTTCATCTATCACATTCTTGGTGGCCATCATATAAGCTTTACTATCTCTGTAAAAAACAGAGGCATACACAGCTTTGATGGCTTCGGTAATCATTACCAACATATGTGTTTTACTTTTGGGAGTATAGGGCACCATGTAGGTAGAATATATTCCGGCAAAAGGCTGGTAATGCGAATCTTCAAGCAAACTTGACGACCGAACGGCAATAGGCGAACTTATCGCCCTCAGAAATGCATGCAGATCGGCAATAAGTTCCTGAGGCATGCGTGCTTTCAAAAAACATTTCAGAATTTCTTCGTCCGGCAAATCAGACATAGCCACCGGATAGAGGTCATTCTGCTCCATAAACCCGGTAAAAACATCCGTACAAAGAACCACCGTTTTAGGAATTGTGATTTGTGTATTTTCAAAGGTTTCAAAGCTCTCGTTGCGTTTAATCATAGCATCGATAAATGCCAATCCACGCCCTTTACCTCCTAATGAGCCCTGACCGATACGGGCAAAGTTGGAATATTGATCAAAACGATCGCGTTGAAAAACGGCTACCACTCCCCTGTTCTTTACTTTGCGGTAATGCACAATGGCATCAAAAATAATTTGTCGGACTTTTACTAAATCGTTTGTAGCATAATTATCTACATTGATATTTTTCAAAAATTCGGCCAATGGAAACATAGCCCGGGAATACAACCAACGTGAAATATTATTGCGCGACACATGAAAGTAAAGCGAAGCGTCGCTGATAGAAAATATGTTCTCCTGCAATCCACGTAAATTCTGAATATTGGCTTCAATTAGCCCCGTATTTCCGTCAGTAAACACCAAATTACCAAAACCAAAATTATCGGTAATCGTTTCACGTAACTCCAGCAGCAATGTTTTCGATGTTTTGTTCAGAAAATCAGCTTTTACTTCCCGCGCTTCCACATAGTTGGTTTCCTCCGTCGATTCAACAATAAGCGGAATATACTTATCGTATTTTCGTATTTCATTGCACAGGTTGATACCTGCTTGCTTGTTCTTCTCACCATATTGAGGAAACTCCACATCAGTTATAACACCCAACATATTACGTTTGTATTTTTCGTAAATTGCCAAGGCTTCTTCGTACGATCGGGCTAACAAAATTTTAGGACGCCCACGCATGCGGAGCATTTGCTCGTGTTCATTCAACGCTTCGGTCATAAACGAACGGCTTTGCATGAAAACGAATTTATATAGGTGCGGAACTATAGAAGAGTAAAACCGAATAGAATCTTCGACAAACAGAATAACCTGAACACCCACCGAGTTCACATCTTCTTCCACATTCATCTTGTCTTCAATCAACTTGATTATAGCAAGCAAAATATCGGAGTTCCCCAGCCAGCTGAATACGTAGTCTATAGCACTCAGGTCTTCGTTGGCAATGCGTCGTGAAACGGAATTGGAAAACGGAGTAAGCACTACGATGGGGATATGCGGATTTTGTGTCTTTACTTTTTTAGCCCATTCAAAAGGGTTTATGCTATCACCGCTGGGCATCGAAATTATCAACTCAAATTGCCGTTCCCTGAGCTGAGTATTCGCCTCTTCCTCGGTCGAAACCAGTGTAAAACGTGGTGGATAGCGAAGGTTTAAGGAAGTATATTCATTAAAAATCTGTTCATCAATACGCCCGTCTTCTTCCAACATAAATGCGTCGTATTTACTGGCATACAACAACACATTGTATATGCGATGTGTCATCAAATTAGCAAAGGACGTATCTTTAAAATACAATTTTTTCAGATTTGGAGAATTCATGGGTATTAGTCGTTGAGTATTGATGAAAAGATCAGAGCAAAAGTAATAAAAGCCCGGAATTTTTTGACTAAAAAACAGAAAATAATTAATGAAATTCCTACAGATTATGTTTCCTTATTCTAGTAATTTCAATATTATTAGCTTAACACACCTCCTTAATCAACTAAAGACGGGCATTTGCACGGGTTTTCTATTTCAATTTGTATTTTTATGTCTCAATAATCCTTTTTCCCTATTTACACAGTCTTTCGAACAGTCTTAATAGTTCAGCGGCCGCATGGCTTTTCTCAGGAGCCGTTCAATAAGCCGTGTTGGAAAAGATACAAAATCAGCTTATTAAGTTGTATTTTCCCATATTTAAAACAAAAGTTCTTTAAACTTTGTTAGGTCATTTATTTAAATACAATTATTATGGGAAAAATAAGTACATATCTGAACTTTCGCCGCAATACGGAGGAAGCATTCAATTATTATAAATCTGTTTTTGGTGGCGAATTTAGTGGAGGTGGCATCGGTCGGTTTGGCGATTTTCCACCTGCCGAAGGTACGCCCGCTGTAGCTGACGAAGATAAAAATCTGGTTATGCACATAGAGTTGCCTATTTTGGGTGAACATATCTTGATGGGAAGCGATGCACCGGAATCGATGAGACATAAAGTGAATATAGGAAACAATTTTTACATTGCTCTGGATCCGGATAGCAGGGAAGAAACTAAACGAATTTTTAATGCGCTTTCCGAAGGTGGAAAAGTGGAAATGGAGCTTCAGGACATGTTTTGGGGTGCATACTTTGGCACTTGTACCGACAAATTCGGAATACAATGGATGTTTAATTGTACTGCAAAATAAAAAATGTTCATGAAAGAAGAAATGACCATTACAGTGCAAACAACGATTGATGCACCTATAGAAAAAGTATGGAAATGTTGGACAACACCCGAACATATTTTAAAATGGAATACTGCTTCCGACACCTGGCATACTATCCGGGCTGAGAATGATCTGCGTGTGTGCCGAAAGTTCAGTTATCGAATGGAAGCAAAGAATGGAAGCTTTGGTTTTGATTTTGAAGGGACATATAATAAGATACTCAATGATGAATTGATTATTTACACACTTGCCGATGGACGAAGTGTAAAAGTTGAATTTAGCACTTTGAATGATAAAACTTCCATTGTAGAAACTTTTGAACCCGAAGGTGAGAATCCTGTTGAATTGCAACGCGGAGGATGGCTGGCTATTCTGAATAACTTTAAAAAATATACTGAACAACAAAACAAAATAGATTTATGACAAATCAAATAACACCTTGCCTTTGGTTTAATAATCAGGCCGAGGAGGCTGCCTTGTTTTACGTATCAATTTTTAAAAATTCCGGTATCGAAGCTATTAGCCGGTATGGCAAAGAAGGATTTGAATTTCACGGACAACGTGAAGGAACTGTGCTGACTGTCAGTTTTCGGATCAATGGACAATTGTTCACGGCCTTAAACGGAACTCCAGCTTTTAAATTCACCGAGGCTATTTCATTTCAGGTGTTTTGCGATACTCAAAAAGAGATTGATCATTACTGGACAAAACTTACCGAAGGCGGTAGCGAAGGACAATGCGGCTGGTTGAAAGATAAATTTGGCATTTCATGGCAAATTATTCCCAACATTTTGCCTCAGCTAATGGCTGATCCTGTCCGAGCAGGCAAAGTAACCACAGCCTTTATGCAAATGAAAAAGTTCAATATTGCCAAACTGTTGGAAAGTTCAGAATATAAGAATGATTATTATTGATGGAGCTTGTATAAAAAAGAAGAAGAACACAACTTACGCAAAATTACAAAAATCATAAATAGTTGTATTTTAATAAAATATACAAATTAGAATAGAATGAGGTTTGTGTGAATTTGCGTAAGTTGTGTTCTAAAAGGGCTTTTGATACAGCTTCATTTTTTTGGTAGGTAAGCTTGAACAGAAAGACAACTAATTTAGTAGGCTATAAAGTTTTTAAATACAAGCTTTATATGTATTTTTGCAAATTATTACAACAATCTTAGTCTAATTCAAATTGAGTAAAGTTTGTTTCAGCAATAAAATTTGAGAACCAGTATGGAACTCACAACTTCTATTTTGGTCAAAACAAAGACTTTTTAACGGGTTAAACGACACCTGACTTTCATTCGTCGGGAAAATGATCCTGTTTGTCGATTTATAGTTGTTAGCAAGCCCCATTCCTACCTACTTTTGCATCATACTTTTGATTAATTCCGATCAGGTCCACTTCTTATTATCCTAAAACGATTTAAGATAAATGAAAATGGATGAGTCAGGTAGTCAACAGGCATCAGCAAACTATCGGTATGCTGAGAAACACACAAACGCTATAAAATAAAAAAAATAAAAATGCTTACATTATACATTCCGGACGACGAAGAAACTCTGGCAATTAAAGAAGCTGAGATTAGTTTTTTCGTTTCTGATACTTACTCTTTATTCACAGAGATCTTCTTTTTTAGTTTCTGTTTTTAGTTGACAGAATGAATTAAAAGTCTGGAAAATATTACAAGTCCGTTTCCGGCAAGTTCATTAGGCGAAATAGACAATTCATCGCATTTCAGATAAAAATAAATCCGAAACAGAGTGTCTTTGCGCCGTTTTACAAAAAAAGTTTTTATATTTTTAGTAGGGGTATTTCCTTACAATCTTGTCTTAGGATTACACATCAAATTAATAGAAATTTCAAAAAGAATATCTTACATTAAGAACAAAAAACTCTAAACAACAAATTATGAATTTACGAAAAGTAATTTTATCTTTTGCACTTCTCTTGTTCCTTACAAGCGCTTTTGCCGCTTTGCCACCGGAAAGAATAAGTTTGAGTGGAAACATCAAAGATGAAACAAACGGAGAGGCACTTATAGGTGTAACAGTATCGATTAAAGAGCTTAAAAGAGGATCGGTAACCAATAGTTATGGATTTTATTCGGTCAGCGTTCCCAAAGGCGAATATACCATTGAGGTTTCATATGTAGGTTATGAAACTATTTCAAAGAAAATAAATTTAAACCAGCCTGTTAAGTTAGATTTAGAACTTAAAACAGCAGCAAATGAAATAAAAGAAGTGGTGGTTTCGTCGCAACGGAAAGATGCCAACATAACCATGAACCGGATGAGTTCGCAGCAGGTGTCTATAGCCACTATCCGAAAGATGCCGGCACTGATGGGTGAAGTTGATTTATTAAAAGCTGTACAGCTCTTGCCCGGAGTCGTTTCGGCAGGCGAAGGAACATCCAGCTTCAGTGTCCGTGGAGGAGGAATTGATCAAAACCTGATTGTACTAGATGAGGCTACTATCTATAACGCTTCGCACATGATGGGATTTTTCTCTGTTTTTAATAACGATGCTATTAAAAATATGACTCTTTACAAAGGAGATATTCCAGCCGCTTACGATGGACGACTATCGTCGCTTCTTGACATTCAGATGCGGGATGGTAACTCAAAGAAGATATCGGGAAGTGGTGGAATTGGTCTGATATCAAGTCGTCTTACACTCGAAGGACCTATAGGGTCAGACAAAACCTCGTTTATTGTTTCGGCACGCCGTACGTACGCCGACTTATTTCTGAAATTGTCTTCGGATCCGGATATAAACAAAAATCAGCTTTATTTCTACGATTTCAATGCCAAAATAAACCACCGTATTGATGATAATAACCGGATATTCCTTTCCGGTTACCTCGGACAAGACGTTTTTAAAAATGCCGATGCCGGTTTTAATTTTGGGAATGCCACCGTTACGGGGCGTTGGAATCACCTCTTTTCGCAAAAACTATTCAGTAACTTTTCATTAAACTACAGTCGTTACAATTATGGATTACAATCGACCATGTCTGACAATAGTAACTTCGACTGGAAATACAATATGCAAGACATGAGTGTAAAGGCCGACTTTTCTTATTTCATAACTCCTGAAAACACCATGAAGTTCGGCTACAATGCCGTATTGCACAAGCTAAAACCCGGTACGGTTACCTCCTCGGGAGGAGCAACCAGCTATGACAATTATGTATTGGCCGATATTAATGCTTTTGAACATGCGCTGTATATCTCGGACGAATATCAGGCTTCGAAACGACTATCGGTAAAAGCCGGATTGCGTCTTACTGGTTTTTCGAGCATCGGTAGCGGTACGGTGTACAACTACGACAGTAATTACAATGCCATTGATTCAACTGTTTACAAATCGGGACAGGTGATTAAAACATTTTACCGCCTGTCACCACGCCTGGGAATAAATTACTTACTGGACAAACAATCGTCGGTAAAAGCCAGTTATGCGCGTACCAACCAGTTTTTACAAATGGCATCCAATTCTACAGCCGGAACTCCACTCGATTTATGGTTTACCGCCGGAAAAAACATTAAGCCGCAAACCTGCGATCAATATGCTGTGGGTTATTTTCGCAATTTTTTGAATAACGAACTGGAAGGATCGGTAGAAGTATTTTACAAAGACATGCAAAACACCATTGACTTCCGCGATCATGCCCAGTTATTACTCAACAAGAAATTGGAGGGAGAATTGCGCTTCGGGAATTCCAGAGCTTATGGTGCGGAGTTTCAAATTCAAAAAAATGAAGGCAAACTTACCGGATGGATCAGTTATACGTACTCGCGAGCCGAGCGAACTATTCAAGGTATAAACAACAACGAAACTTATCTGGCTCCCTACGACCGTCCGAGTACCATTTACATAGTAGGCAACTACGAACTAAACGATCGCATTTCATTTGGAGCTAATTTTATATATGCTACAGGCCAACCGATAACTTATCCCATAGCCCGAATGGAAGTAGGAAACGTTATTCTGCCTGTTTATTCAAAACGAAACGAATATCGTATGCACGACTATCATCGGCTTGATGTTTCGCTGACATGGAAACCTAAACCCAAAAAGAAACGTGCATGGACGGGAGAATGGAATTTCTCAGTTTATAATGTGTACGGACATAAAAATGCATGGGCCATCAATTTTGTAGATGATCAGGATACGGCTTACAAAACCAAAGCCGAAATGACCTACTTGTTTACTTTTGTTCCTTCTATTACCTATAATTTTAAATTCTAAGCAAGATGAAATTTAGCTATACTATATTCGCTTTATTCGTAGTAAGTCTGTTTACGGCTTGTACTACCGACATTAATATAAATCTAAAAGGAACTTCACCCGAGCTCGTAGTCGATGGAGCCATCACTACAGATACGATGACTCACAGCATTCTATTGAAAAAGACAGCCGATTATTTTTCAAATGAAGCTGCCGAAAGAGTTTCAGGAGCAGTGGTCACTCTCAGTGATGGACAAAATACGATTACACTGACCGAAGCAATGTCAAACAAAGGTACCTATCAGACTCCGGCAAATTACTATGGAGTGGTGGGACGAACTTATACACTCACTATTGATAATGTAGATATGAACGGCGACGGAGTGAATGAACGCTACACAGCATCGTGTCCTCTTAATTCTGTGGCTCATATTGACAGTCTTGATGTAAAAAAAGAACATATTTTTCAGGAAGATATGCATGCAGTAAAAATCTGGATGCAGGATCCTCCCGCTGAGAAAAACTATTATCTGGTTCGCGACTATAAGAATGGTAAATTAGTTACGGATAGTATTCAGGAATGGGGAATAACGGATGATGAATTCTTTGATGGAAAATACATGATTGATGAAACTTTTATTTATTTCACCGACAGCAAGCAAGATGAAAAATTACAACAGGGTGACAAGGTGACACTGGAATTATGTGGCATCACCAAAGATTATATGAACTTTATAAAGGAAGCACAAGATGAATTTCAGGGAAGAAATCCACTGTTCGGGGGACAGCCGGCGAACATTCGCACAAATATAATACAAGTTCTGCCGGCCAATGGTAAAGCAAGTCCGCACGGTTATTTTGCTGCTTATTCTGTAACCCGGGCTACGACGATATATGATGGTTTATAAATTGGCTTATATTTTTAAACCATTTTACGAGGCATCCTGATATTTTAAGATTTATAATGAACGTATTAGATTTTGTTGGTTGTAACTTTGCAGGTTCAAAAAAGTAATTATGAGACCTTATTGCAGTTAATTTATCTTTACAACAAAACAACCTGGGCAAAAAAACGATTGTATACAAAATGGCAAACGATAATACAAAACAAAAAACGGGGGGAAGACCCGGCAAAGCTAATATTTTCGAGGTACTCAAACCTTACAAATTAATGATTTTCGGATTGATCGCATTTGCTTTACTAAGCAATGCGGTCAATCTTGTTATACCGAAGCTTATCTCACACAGTATCGACGATTTTTCGAAAGGAGCTTTCAACTATCAAAAAATCATTCTCGAATTTCTGGTTGCAGCATTGATTATTTTCATATTTACATTTCTGCAGGGCATTTTACAAACCTATGCATCTGAACGCGTAGCACGTGATTTACGCACCAAACTTTCCGACAAGATTTCCCGTCAGAGCTACGCTTTCATCTTACAATCCAACCCATCGAAACTACTTACCAACCTTACATCCGATATGGATTCGGTAAAGATGTTTGTTTCCATGGCAGTGGTATCATTGGCTTCGTCTTTGTTTATCGTTATCGGAGCCAGTGCATTGCTTATCTCCATCGACTGGCAACTGGCATTAGCTGTTTTAATTATTATTCCAATCATTATCGGAGCTTTTATGATAGTGTTTCGGAAACTTACCAGCATGTTCAAGAAAAGCCGGGAGGTGGTGGACAGACTCAATAAGATTATCAATGAAAGTATTCTGGGAGCTGCGCTTGTACGTGTATTGAACTCACAAACCACGGAATACAGCAAGTTTATGGATGCCAATACACAGGCCCGTAATCTGGGCATGTCTATACTTCGTTTGTTTGCCACATTGATACCTATAGTTGTATTTGTCAGCAATATGGCTTCACTGGTTATTTTGGCACTGGGCGGACATTTTGTGATAAGCGGACGAATGTCATTGGGCGATTTTGCAGCTTTTAGCTCGTATCTGGTTATACTTATTTTTCCCATCATGGTCATTGGGTTTATCGGTAACTTTATAGCTCAGGCTTCGGTAGCCTATGGCCGTATCCGCGAAGTAATGGATGCACCCGAAACACGCGACACAGGTACGGTGGACACTCCGCTGAAAGGAAATATACAAATGCAAAACATTGTGGTAAATTATGGCGAAAAGCCCGTGCTGAAAAATATTTCGTTCACCATAAAACCAAGAACGCGAACAGCTATTATCGGACCGACTGCCGCAGGTAAAACACAACTATTGTATCTCCTCACCAGCCTTATTAAGCCCGACAGTGGCTCAATAGTATTCGACGGAATTGATATAAACGATTACAATAAAGAAACTTTCCAGCATCAAATCGGATTCGTATTTCAGGATAGTGTCATTTTCAGTATGAGTTTGCGTGAAAACATTGCCTTCAACGAATTGGTCACGGACGAATTGATGGAAAAAGCGATAGAAACCGCCGAACTTGATGACTTTATAAACACATTACCCGAAGGTCTGGAAACCATAGTGAGCGAGCGTGGCACCAGTCTTTCGGGTGGCCAAAAACAACGCATCATGCTGGCCAGAGCACTGGCTCTGAATCCTAAGATTCTGTTGCTTGACGACTTTACCGCCCGGGTGGATAATCAGACAGAACAGAAAATCCTTGAGAATGTGTCTAAAAATTATCCCGGATTAACCTTACTTTCAGTAACACAAAAGATTGATTCGGTGAAAAATTACGGACAAATAATCTTATTGGAAGAAGGAGAAATACTAGCTAGCGGAACACACGAAGAATTGCTCGAAAGCAGTCCCGAATATGTTCAGATATTCGATTCGCAACGAAGTACGAATCTTTACGAATAAACCACCGTTTTAAAGAGAACCTGAAAATAACTAAAAAAGATAAAACCTGAATCCCCTAGGGATCAGGAGTACATAATTATGAGCTATAATCTTAACGGAAGAGGAAGAGGGGGTGTGTTTCAGCCCTTAGAAAAAGTAAGTACAAAGGTTGTTTTGCAGCGCTTGATGACGCTTGTGGGGCAAGAACGGAAGAACCTGTATATTGCTATGTTTTTTATCTTCGTCAATTCTGGTCTCAATCTGGTGGCACCGTACCTAATGGGGCATGCCGTTGATAAATTTGTGGTGACTCATAACTACGGCGGAGTAATCACTTATTCTATTATTTTGTTTGGTGTATTTTGCATGGCTTTAGTAAGTGGTTACACCCAGTCCCAATTGATGGGACGCGTGGGTCAGCGGATGCTTTTCAACCTACGAAATACTGTTTTCAATAAATTACAGGAACTGCCTATTGACTTTTTTACTCAAAACAAGGCAGGTGATCTGATTTCGCGCGTTAATAACGATACCGATAAAATTAATCAGTTTTTTTCGCAATCGCTCGTCCAATTTATCAGTAGCATTTTCACTATGCTCGGAGCAGGTATTTTTCTGTTATCTATCAATGTAGAGCTTGCATTGTGCGCCCTCGCTCCTGCCCTTGTACTATGGGTTTTCACAAAAGCAGTCTCCCCTTGGGTAAAAAATACAAATGCTTCCAATATGCGAAGTACCGGTAGCCTGAGCGCCGAAATACAGGAGAGTCTCGATAATTTTAAAGTCATCGTAGCGTTCAATCGGCGTGATTATTTCCGCAAAAAGTTTGATGAAGCGAATACCGATAACTACCATACAGCGGTAAAAGCCGGTATTGCAAACAACGTGTTCACACCCGTATATGGTTTTTCGTCCAATATCGGGCAATTGGTGGTATTGGCTTTGGGCATTTACCTCATTACCGTAGGGCAATTCTCCATAGGCTTACTGATCAGTTTTCTCGCTTATATTGCACAATTTTATAATCCGCTGAGACAAATAGCTGCTTTGTGGGCTAACTTTCAGGTGGCTCTGGCCGGTTGGGATCGTATTTCGCAAATACTGGCACAGGAAAACAACCTGCCTGTAATAAAAACCGATGAACCAAAAGAGCCTACGAACAGTTTATTATCATTCCGAAATGTTTCTTTTGCATACACTACCGGAAATGAAATTCTGACCAACGTCAGCTTCGATCTGGAACGTGGCAAAACTTATGCTTTTGTCGGACCAACAGGAGGAGGAAAAACGACCACTGCATCATTAATAGCTCGTTTGTATGATCCAACTGCCGGAAAAATTCTACTCAATGGTGTAAATATCCGCTCACTGAATGCCAACGAACGAACTGGCAAAATCGGATTTATATTGCAAGAACCATTTCTGTTTACCGGAACTATCCGTGATAATATATTATATGGAAATGCCTGTTTCATGAACCTTTCAGACGAAGAGCTGATGGAAGAACTAAAAGCAGTGGGACTTGATGGATTGCTCGAACGTTTCGAGGGTGGACTCGCTGCCGAAATAAAATCGACCGGTGAAGGTATCAGTCTGGGTCAAAAACAACTTATTGCCTTTATTCGTGCGGTGCTACGTCGTCCCGATCTATTGATTCTCGACGAGGCAACGGCCAACATTGACACTGTAACCGAACAGTTACTCGATGAAATCCTGCAAAAGCTACCCGACAGTACCACCCGTATTATCATAGCTCACCGCCTGAACACCATCGAAAGTGCCGATGAAATATATTTTGTCAACTCAGGAGCAGTCACCAAAGCCGGATCACTGAACGATGCAGTCAATTTACTGTTGCACGACAAACGGGAAAGCTGATACGTTTATTAATAAACAGTTATCAATTATCAATATGAAACAAATACTTCCTCTGGCCGCCGCAAGCGGCATGTTAGCAGTAGTGCTTGGGGCATTTGGGGCACATGTGCTCAAAGGGATGATTGCCCCCGATATGCTCGAAGTGTATAAAACCGGAGTTCAATATCATTTTTATCATACTTTTGCGCTGCTGGTTGTAGGCATTCTAATGCATTTCAACTCGTCAAAAGAGTTGGAATGGTCAGCCCGCCTTTTTGTAACAGGTATAGTTTTGTTTTCCGGTTCGCTATATGCTTTATCAATTTCAGGCATAAAAATACTGGGCGTAATCACCCCGTTTGGTGGTGTGATATGGATTATAGCCTGGATATTATTGGCAGTTCATTGTAGTAGAATTACAAAAAACAAAGCCTGATAGTCAAAATAGAATAATAAGCACTCGCGTGAGATTTAATTGTTTCATCCGAAAAGCTCAAGAGTAAACTGTCGACAATTTTAGGACAATTACTTTTACAAAACAACTCTATAATAAATCAGCCTCAAAAGATTAAAAGTCTTTTGAGGCTGATTTATTTCAATGCAGGCTCAGCATTCCAAATAAAAATGAGCTGGCTTTTGAGGTCAAATGGTCACTTCATTCACCAATGGCTTTCCGTCTACAAAATCCTGAACATTTTGTAAAGTAGTAGCTGCAATACTTTCCATAGCTTCTTTAGTGAAAAATGCCTGATGCGAAGTCACAATCACATTATTAAACGACAGCAAACGTGCCAAGACATCGTCATTTATCACATGATTTGACCGATCTTCATAAAAGATATTACTTTCTTCCTCATACACATCCAACCCGGCAAAACCTATTTTCTTACTTTTTAATCCATCAATAAGCGCTGCTGTATGAATTAATTTTCCTCGGCCGGTATTTATTATCATAACACGGTCTTTCATTTTGGCTATTGAATCATCATTAATGATGTATTCGGTTTCTTTGGTCAACGGACAATGCAATGAGATAATATCCGACTGACGATATAACTCATCCAGTGAAGTATATTTCACATCATACTTTTTGGCAAAATCCAAATCGGGATATAAATCATAAGCAACAACATTTACTCCGAGACCACGCAAAGCCTGAATGAGAATTTTGGCTATTTTACCCGTACCAATAATACCGGCAGTTTTCCCATGCATGTCAAACCCAATTAATCCATTCAACGAAAAGTTTCCATCCCGGGTTCTGGAATAAGCTTTATGAATTTTCCGGTTTAGAGTAAGCATCAATGCCAGTGTATGTTCGGCTATAGCATAAGGCGAGTATGCCGGCACTCTCACCACTTTTATCCTCCCCTCAGCAGCCTTTAGATCTACATTATTAAAACCAGCACATCGCAATGCAATCAATTTCACACCATTATTAACCAACTCATCTATCACCTCAGCATCTACCACTGCATTCACAAAAACGCAGACTACGTCAGCCCCTTTCGATAATATCACATTATCTCTGTTTAAATGTCCTTTATGAAACCGGATATCAAAACCAAAATGTTCATTCATGTTCCTGAAAGAAGTCTCATCGTACGGTTTTGAATCAAAAAAAGCTACTTTAATTGCCATAATATTTTATTGTTTCTGTTATATTCAACTTTGACAACACCATTAGCTGCATTATTGTTCAGCCCGGGTTCATATTCTTAATTATTTTGAAATAAGCAGCATAGAATCAAGATATTTTGCAACTTTTTTATCAATATGATTGTCAATCAAAGAATTATTTGTACCTTTGCCCCGCTTTAATAAAAACTAAGTATTAATTACTAAAAAGCTAACAAACAGTATGTTAAATCATTATGAAACCGTTTTCATTTTAACTCCCGTTTTGTCTGATGTACAGATGAAGGAAGCGGTAGAAAAATTCAAATCCATTTTAGTAGAAAATGGTGCGACTATCACCAATGAAGAAAATTGGGGATTACGCAAATTGCAATATCCGATTCAAAAGAAATCGACAGGTTTTTACTCGTTGCTTCAATTTGATGCCGAACCTACAGTAATCGCTACGCTGGAAACTCAATTCCGTCGCGATGAACGTGTACTCCGTTTCTTATCGTTCCGTTTGGACAAATATGCCTTCGAGTACGCAGAAAAAAGAAAAAGTGTTAAATCTAAAGAAGTAAAGGAGAACTAAAACATGGCAGCAAACAACGGAGATATCAGATACTTAACTCCACCCTCAGTAGATGTAAAAAAGAAAAAATACTGTCGTTTCAAAAAAAGCGGTATTAAATACATCGATTACAAAGATCCGGAATTTTTGAAAAAATTCTTAAACGAACAAGGAAAAATCCTTCCACGTCGCCTTACCGGTACTTCGTTGAAATTTCAACGTAAAGTAGCTCAAGCTGTAAAAAGAGCACGCCACATTGCGTTGCTTCCTTATGTAACCGATATGATGAAATAATTAAGAAGGAGGAAAAAGTATGGAAATTATATTAAAAGAAGATGTAGCCAACTTAGGTTACAAAGGCGATATTCTGAAAGTAAAGGATGGTTACGGACGTAACTTCCTTATCCCAACAAAAAAAGCAATTGTGGCTACACAATCTGCAAAGAAAATGTTGGCTGAAGATCTGAAACAACGCGCTCACAAACTAGAACGTCTGAAAAATGATGCTATCGAATTAGCAGACAAATTGAAAGACATGGTTTTGACTGTTGGTGCAAAAACAAGTACAACCGGTAAAATTTTCGGTGCAGTTGGTCCTATCCAGGTTGCCGATGCTTTCGAAAAAGCCGGATTTGCTGTAGACCGCAAGACTATTGTACTTAAAGATGCAGTTAAAGAAGTAGGTTCATACAAAGCTACATTGAAACTTCACAAAGAAGTAACTATTGAAGTTGCTTTCGAAGTAGTTGCTGAATAAGCTTTTCAGTTTTAAATTATACAAGGAGTCGATTCACAAGTGTGGATCGACTCCTTGTTTTTTATATCTATGTCACAGAAAAAAAGGAGACAATAAAATTGCCTCCTTCCAACATTAAAAGTTCGATACTTATTTAAGTCTCTTTGAAATAAGATTATCAACAGATAACTTACCGCTCCCGCCAATCAGGGCAGCCAGAGCCAAACCGACAACCAAAATAAAGTATTCAATACCTTCGCCCTTTTGCATTCCAAACCAGTTCATGAAAAAACCATTATGAATATGACCACCCAAAATGGCAGCTCCTGCCATAGTCAAACCCACCGAGAAGGCCATAAAACGTGTTCCAAAACCCAAGATAAGTCCGATACTACCGACAAATTCGGCAAGAATAACAAGCAATGCAATTAAAAAGGGCATTCCCATTGACTGGAGAAATCCCATTGTACCTGCAAATCCATGTCCACCAAAAAGCCCGAGTGCCTTTTGCATACCATGAGGTAAAATTACAACACCCAATGCCAAACGAGAGACTAATAACGACCATGATTGTTGGTCAGTAGCTAAAAATTGTTTAATTGTTTTCATAATGCTTCTTTGTGTCTTAAAGCCCAGATCAAATAATCTGAGATTTGATTATTATTTATTTAATTGTTTGTTTTTTCTTATTATCTGTTGATTTATTACATTGGAACTTCCATTATCAATAATTTCGAGAGACTGCCTGAAGATATTTCTACTGAAGAAACTTCACTCACTCCCAATCCGTCTCTTTTATTCAGCTTTTGCTTAGCAACCGTCACATCACCGTCTATTACAAAGAAATAAACGCCATTATTTTTATCTTTTAAATCATATTTGCCTTCCCAACCTTCGGATAACTCACCTAAATGAAACCAAGCATTCTGATAAATCCATACGCCCTGATCATTTGGATTAGGTGAAAGTATCTGAAATAACTCATTCGGCTTTTCAATTTCTTCCAACGAAATCTGATCATAACGTGGAGTTACATTCTTTTTATTTGGAATAATCCATATTTGCAGAAATTGAACCTCCTTATCTTTATTCTTATTAAACTCACTATGAAAAATGCCAGTACCGGCACTCATCACCTGGATTTCGCCAGAAGTAATCACACCATGATTCCCCATGCTATCTTTATGTTCCAAATCGCCAAAAAGCGGAATAGAGACTATCTCCATATTATCGTGAGGATGAGTTCCGAAGCCTTCACCTGCAGCCACTCGGTCATCATTTAAAACCCTAAGTGCCCCAAAACTAACTCGCTCTGGATTGTAATAATTGGCAAAACTAAAGGTGTGATGCGTATCTAACCAACCATGATTGGCATGTCCGCGAGTTTCCGATTTATGCAATACTATTTTCATATAATGTCGTTTTATTATTCAATATTCTCTTTGAATTTGATACGACAAAAGTACGGCGATAAAATGCCGCACAAAGTAAAGAAATCAGGTGAATGATTGCAAAAATCAGGACTGACGTGCTAAAACACGAAATTCGGAAGGAGTTTGACCAGTTGCCTTTTTGAAAAAATTATTGAAATGAGCCGATTCCTCAAAACCTAGTTCGTATGCCAGCTCTTTGTTACTTATATTACTAAATAGCAGCGAGCGCTTTGCTTCTGTAATTAACTTGCTTTGAATATACTCTTTTGCAGATTTTCCTGTCAAATTTTTCACCGTTTTATTCAGATAATCACTCGTCACTGCAAGCTCGTAGGCATAATCGGATACCATATGATCTGTGGCATACTTTTTATTAAGCAGTTGTTTAAAAGTGCGCAAAATATGATTACTGGTCTCTATCAATTGAGGATTATTGCTTTTACGCAAACTACAATGATTATTGCCCTGAATAAGGAATACTTTCACTAAAGAACCGACAGCTTCCTGCGTATAAGTTTCCAATGATTTTTCAAAATGCGCCATTTGCAAAATCAGATTTTTATACACCGGCATATCATTTTCATTGATAGGCAATGGTGGCGACTGCCCGTAATCATTAAATAAATATATGTCATTGATCATCTTATCAGGAATAGAGTTGGCAATCAGAAACTCTTCGGTAAAAGTGATTATCCAGCCAGTCGGCTCACTTGTTAAAATAACCTGATGCATTTGGCCCGGCATAATAAAGAAAATACTTCTATCCACTATTTCATACTCAGTAAAATCTATAAAATGAGTCCCCTGGCCCCGCTCAATAAAAATAATGGTATAATAATCGTGACGATGCGGAACATCAGGTGCACCATTGGTCTTTCGGTAAACATCTTCCATTCTTTTAAGGGTGAAAGTTGCATCATCTGCTGAACTATCAGCAAAACTATGGGTTTTTATATCTTTTTGTAATAAGTTCATCGAGCAAAAATCGTCGTAATTATTTTATAAATAGTTTTTTCTGGCCTCCTGACCAACTGACAGCAAACCGACTGCTAAGATAGCATTTTTTGTTTCATATTTCCATCATTTTCTGTCACAGAATCAAAACCAACTTACAGTAGAGTAATAAACTCAGTATTTTACACCCATTTTAGCTCGTAGCTTGTTCCAACACTCTTAAATAGTCAGACACGGAGACATCAACCAAGCTATATATGGATTCAGTCATGCACCACTGATCAACCGCTCATCTACCGTTCATCTACCGTTCATCTACCGTTTTACATTTATCATTTATATAGTCTTTACCCAACATTCCGATACACACTCTGATGAGCACATGTAATAATGAAATTTCCAAACATCCTGAATTGCTCAAAAATCACACAACCTATAAGGTTCTGGCCATTTCGAATGGACCCACATATCGAAATAAAGAAAGACTTATCCAATAAAAACGAATAAAAGAAAAGCTCATTACAGATTATCATAATCATGTAACAAGCCTTTTATTGTTAGATAAATAATCTGTTTTATATTCAGATACTATTGCATTTAGTTTTTACCTTCCCCAGAATTTTTTTGGGGCGCTTTCGGTTTTCTTTGCTCCATTTTCCGATTGTTTAGGCGAAAAAGAAGGCTTAGAATCTGTCGAATTTGTATTTTTACCTGTTTGCGGTCTTCTGTTAGGATTTGCCGGACGGTTATTCTGCTTTGGTTTCACTTTAGACCTTTTATCTGTCAGAACATAGTCGGTTGGAAAAGGATGCTCGGTTACTACCGGTATTTCAATAGCGATCAACTTCTGGATATCACGTAAATATTCCAGCTCTTCTATATCACAAAATGAAATGGCTTTTCCATCGAGTCCTGCGCGCCCTGTCCGACCAATACGGTGAACGTACGTTTCCGGAATATTGGGAATTTCATAATTGATAACCAGATTTAAATCATCAATATCAATACCACGGGCTGCAATGTCAGTTGCTACCAATACACGCGTAGTACGGTCTTTAAAGTTCCGCAAAGCATTCTGACGTGCATTCTGCGACTTATTTCCGTGAATAGCTTCCGCTTTTATTTTGGCTTTTTCCAACATCCGCTGTACTTTATCAGCACCATGCTTGGTACGCGTAAATACCAGAACCGTTTTAATTGATTTATCCTGAAGTAAATGAATCAACAAATCTTTTTTATCCGTTGCATTCACATAGTACAATTCCTGTTGAATGGTTTCAGCCGTTGTCGACACTGGTGTCACGGCCACTTCTTCCGGATTGGTTAGAATAGTACCGGCCAGTACGCGAATTGATTCGGGCATAGTAGCCGAAAAGAAAAGCGATTGTCGTTTAGCAGGAATAACTTTGATCAGTTTTTTTACGTCATGAATAAAACCCATATCAAGCATCCGATCTGCTTCGTCGAGAACGAAAATACTTAGTTCGTTTAATTTTACATAACCCTGACTTTGCAAATCGAGCAAGCGCCCCGGAGTTGCAATCAGAATATCCACACCCATTTTCAGCGCACCAACTTGCTGACTTTGGGGAACTCCACCAAAAACTACAGCATGCCGTAGATTCAGAAAACGTCCGTAAGCAGCAAAACTTTCGCCTATCTGAATGGCTAACTCGCGCGTTGGGGTTACAATTAATGCTTTTATTTTGCGTGGCGCCCGATCATTACCTTTATTCAACTGCAACAGTTGCAAAATAGGAATAGCAAAAGCCGCCGTCTTTCCGGTTCCGGTCTGTGCGCATCCTAATAAATCTTGACCTTTAAGTACAATGGGAATGGAAATTTCCTGAATGGGAGTTGGCTGAGTATAGCCTTCGTGTTGGAGAGCGTTTAAGATCGGCTCAATAAGATCTAATTTATCAAATGTCATAGAATATTTCACGTATTCACTCTTCTTTCACAAGCTCTAACATTAACCTTGACGGAATACGATTTTGGACAAAGATACGGAAAATAAACGGAGCTGTCAAAAGTCGCCGATTTCTCAAGTCAATCATGCATTCTTCGTGTGCGCAAACGGATTTTTCGTAAAAAGACACATTCGCATCTGTTTTTTTGATGCTATTTTGTTACACGAAAGTAACAGATCCTGCGTAATTTATTATTATTTAACCTGAAAACAACAGCTTTAAAGTTGGTCGACCAATTAAAATGCTTATTTTTGTAGCACGCAAAAGTAAAAAATCATTGAAGTTCTTCTAAAAAAAAGGGCATCTATCAGAACGCACAAAGAAGCTTCTTTTTGACGTCCAAAACAAAATAAAAATCGCAAATCTTGAATCTTTTGAAAATTAATCAAACATACAGCTTTCTCGCAGGAAAAAATACATTCACATCCATTGAATATATTTTACCGGGTAAACTCATTGCAGGCTCAGCTAAACTAAGATTAGCTCCTGCAGCTCCTCATTAGCCAAACAAAAGAATTTAAAATCAGTATATGTAAATAAAGTAAATAGTCACGAGTTACAAGACTGTTTATCTGAATTTTGCTTTCAGAAAACAGATCATTAAATATTATTCCTTACTTGTCATCAGACACACAGAGCATCCGGCTCCACCATTTTGAAAAGAAAAAAAATAGGATCTCATTGTGCTCCTATCTATTTAGTTTTTTGATATAGTACAACTTAATTTCAATCAATAATCACAATTTAAAGAAAAGAAATAATGAGTAAAGCTGATACCGTTTCAACGGATATTTTAATTATTGGAGGTGGACCTTCGGGCCTGGCAACTTCAATTCATCTTGCTGACACATTAAAGCAAAAGGGGTTAAATCACCGCATTTTACTTATCGAAAAAGGAGGTTCTATCGGTAGCCATATTCTGTCGGGTGCGGTAATTAAAACTGACGTTTTCAAAAGCTTATTGCCGGACATTGACTTCAACGAAATTCCGTTCAATGCTAAAGTAACAACTGATTCAACAGTTTTACTCAGCGAAAATGGGTCTTTCAAATTACCGGTTCATGTGCCATACATGAATAATACTGGAAATTATACCGCTTCACTGGGGCAAATCTGCCGTTTTCTGGCCAAAAAAGCAGAAGAAAAAGGAGTTGAAATATACACTGGGTTTTCGGTCAGTGAAATTCTATACGAAAATGGGAAAATAACCGGAGCAAAAACTATTGACACCGGAGTTGATCATAACGGCAAGCAACTGGAAAATTTCCAGCCCGGGACACGTATCAAAGCGAAACTAACAATTTTTGCCGAAGGCACACGTGGAAGTCTGGCAAAACAACTGATAAAAAAATACGATCTTGAGAAAGATAAGAACTGCCAAATGTACTCTTTGGGTGTTAAAGAATTGTGGAGCGTACCGGAAGGAAATATCAAACCGGGAGAAGTATATCACACTATGGGGTATCCGTTGAATCTGAAAGAATTTGGTGGAGGATTTATTTATGGTTTGAACGATAATAAAGTTGCCGTTGGTTTGGTAGTCGGACTCGAATATGAAGATCCGACTTTTGATGTGCACGATGCTTTTCAGGCATGGAAAACAAATCCATTTATCTCTAAATTTTTAAAAGGTGGTAAATTGGTTGAATATGGTGCAAAAACATTGCCTGAAGGTGGATATTATTCCATTCCAAAACTATATACCGACAATGCATTAATCGTAGGTGATAGTGCAGGATTAGTTACCATGCCAGCCTTGAAAGGTATTCATTTAGCTGTAACGTCAGGGATGCTGGCAGCTAAAACTGCTGCTGAAGCTTTGAGTAAAAATGATTTTTCCGAAAAGACACTAAGTCAATACGAATCATTAATGAAAGACAGCGTTATTTATAAAGAAATGTATCCTGTCCGAAACTTCAGACAAGCATTTTCAAAAGGTTTACTTGTAGGCGGACTTAATTTTGGAACACTTTTAGTTACCGGCGGTGCAGGATTTTTCGGTAAATTAAAATCTCACCTCGATAAAGATGCTACCAAAACATTGAGCGGATTTAAAGGGAAACCATTTAAAGAAAGATTCAAAGGAAAACTGGACTTTGACAAAGTATTGACTTTTGATAAGGTCACAGACGTATATTTCTCAGGAGTAAACCATGACGAACAACAGGTTCCTCACGTAAAGATCAACAATCCTGAGTCATTCGATGCCATTAATATCAAACAATACGGTGCTCCGTGCCAGTTCTTCTGCTCATCGGAAGTATACGAACTTCACACCGATAAAAACGGACATCAGGAACTACGGATCCATGCCGAGAACTGTATGCACTGCAAAACCTGTGATATTAAAGCACCTGGCGATGGAATTACTTGGTCGGTGCCCAATGGAGGTAATGGTCCGGACTTTCAAAACATGTGATTAATTCATAATTATTAATTCATAATTCATAACTAAAATAATGGCTCTAACAATTATAAGTTTAATAAAACAAGTACCACTCGCTACCGAAATGCGAATGGGAGATGATGGATTGATGGACAGAACAAAAGCAAAGTCGATTATTAATATCGACTGCCAGTTTGGTCTTGAGGCCGGATTACAACTAAAAAAACAATATCCAGACGCACACCTGATTGCTTGCTCCATGGGACCCGGTTCATTTGAAGTGGCACTGCGCACAGCCATTTCGATGGGTTATGACGAGGCTTACCTCCTCTCCGACCGTAAGCTCGGCGGTAGTGACACCTATGCTACCGGTTTGGCAATATCAACCATGCTGAAACATCTGGGTTTCACCAAAGATTCGAAGGAACCATTTATCGTTTTGGCCGGTCGTCAGACCAGTGATGGTGATACGGCTCACGTACCATCGCAAGTAGCGGAAAGTCTGGGTATTCCACAAGCAACTTTTGTAGAAACCGTAAAAGCCGATGGCAAAGGGAATGTAATTGCAAAACGTATTATCGAAGGCGGTTATCAGATGATGAAACTGCCCATGCCTTGTGCCATTTCATTAACCCCAACCGGCATTCCTCCTCGTAAGCCATCGCTTATAGGAGCCATCAAAGCACGTAATGCAAAGATTACAGTTTTTGGCATTGACGACATTGGATTGGGAACTGAAAAGATAGGGCTAAGTGGATCGCCTACCATTGTGGCCGGCGTGGTAAACCTCGTTAGCGAACGGGCTCCCATTATTATGTCGGAAGGGCATAATGAAACAACTTTAGTTGATAGTTTAATTGTAAATATCAAAAAAGGAGGAAACACGCTGGAGAAAAAAAATACTGCAGAAAAGAAAACGTCAGAAAAACCCGAATTTCCTTTTTATGACAATCGCAACGGCGCCAGAGGTATTTTGACCTGGGCCGAGTTAGCAAACGGAAAGATTGCCCGTCCATCGCTCGAACTACTAACTCCTGCCCGTCACTTAGCAGATCAGCTGGGTGAAGATACTAAAATAATGACCTTATTGATTGGAAAAAATGTAAAAGATCAGGCGCAAATTCTGTTCGAGCATGGCTCCGACGAAGTTATTCTGGTGGAAGACGATAAACTGGAAGAATATCTGGTACTCCCTTTTTCCTCTATCTTCGAGCAAGTAATCAAAAAACGGAATCCTGAAATTGCTCTTTTTGCAGCCACCACCTCCGGACGGGAGTTAGCTCCACGTATCGGAATGAAAACCGGTAGTGGTGTGACGGCTGACTGTACCGGATTGGAAATAGGTGAATACGTAAACCGCAAAGAGAAGGTGATTAATAAGCCTATTCTGCACTCCCGTCGTCCTACTTACGGCGAAAGCAAGCTGGCAACCATTTTGGGGTTCGTTTATCCGCAAATATCTACCGCCCGTGCAGGCACCTTTGAAGTACCGGCTAAAATGGAAGGACGCACCGGTATCATTTCCTCTTTCGAGCCTAAGCTTACTGATAACGAATTCTCCGTTGAGATTTTGGAAACAATACGTGGCGAAGCCGGTTTGGTGAATTTATTCGATGCCGATATAATCGTTTCAGGTGGACGGGGAACTACCGGAGATGGGCTGGAGCTAATTAAAAAACTAGCAGAGACATTAAAAGCTCAAGGTATAAAAGCCGAATGGGCTTGCAGTCGTGTAGTGGTCGATGAAGGTTTTTCGGAATATGCCCGGCAGGTGGGACAAACAGGAAAAACTGTTCGTCCAAAAGTGTATGTCGCTGTAGGTATTTCTGGAGCCATCCAGCATGTTGCAGGCATGAAAGAATCCGAACATATAATTGCGATTGATCACAACCCTAAGGCATCCATTTTCCATTTTGCCGATTTTGGCATCGTTGGGGAATACACTGACATTATACCCGAATTAATTGAACGGGTAAAGGCCGGCTTTACTTTTGGAATTGATCCAATAAAAAATTAGTTTTAATTCAAAAACATTCGGCTCAAAGTCGCCTCAAATAAGCTAAGTGGAGTAGTACAGATCAAAACTTGTACTACTCCACTTTGTTTTTATCCGTTTTTTCCAGCAGTAAGGTCACACTGAATCATTTCAAATTCGAAAAAAAAGAAAGCACATTAAATTGGATCATTCTAAATTAAGCATTTGATAATAACTAAATGTTTTTTTTATGTGAGAAAATGAATTCTTTGTGTATTTTTGAGGTAATTTTAAATAGCCATTAGCTTACACTAAGAAATTAGTATTCATCATGCAAAAAGAAAAAAATAGAGTTGCATTAGCATCTGTAATAGCTGCAGTATTTATCACCGGTTTTAAATTAATCATTGGTCTTCTCACCGGCAGTTTGGGCATACTTTCCGAAGCATTACACTCGGCTCTGGACATGGTGGCGGCCATTATTACGTTTTTTTCAGTCAGAGTATCCGACAAGCCGGCTGATAAAGAACATAACTACGGCCATGGAAAAGTAGAAAATCTTTCGGCGCTAATTGAGACCCTCTTACTACTTGTTACTTGTGTATGGATTATTTACGAAGCAGTTCATCGCCTCATTTCCGGCAATACGCACATCGAAGTCAGCATATGGAGTTATGTAGTGGTAATATGCTCCATCGTCATAGACTTCACACGTTCACGCGCCCTATATAAGGTTGCAAGGAAACATAATAGTCAGGCATTGGAAGCCGATGCACTCCATTTTTCTACGGATATATGGAGTTCTACCGTTGTATTGTTCGGTTTGCTCAGTTATCAGTTTCTGGGGTGGTATGCGGCCGATTCCATTGCAGCTCTATGCGTAGCAGTGATTGTATTGTTTGTTTCTTATCAGTTGGGACGAAAGGCTATTGACGTTTTGTTAGATAAATCACCGGTGAATACCACCTTGATTGTTCGTACAATATTAAAAGAGTTTCCTGAAGTATTAAAGTACCATGGATTAAAAGCCCGCACTGCCGGTGCCGATACATTTATTAAGTTTAATGTTCATTTCGACCCAGAACTGAGTTTGCGCGAAGTACACGAAGTGTGCGATAAAATAGAATTAAAAATACAATCGCTTATCCCCCGTAGCGAAGTTTATATTCATGCAGAACCCGAGGATGCGTGTCATGCTGATAACGAAGACGATGATTATATATTGTAAACATTCGCGCTTGCGCGTTGTTTTTATGCTTTTTAGGTATACCTACTAAAACAAAATTGAGACACTGCAAATCAAGTTCCATCTCGCCGAAGTCATTTGATATCAAAACCGTTAATATCTGTATTGACATACAATATTATATTTAAAGATACGTATTAATCAAAGTAATGTTATCTTCAATTATTTTATAAACGATTTCTTGATATGAAAACAAAAAAGATTTATTTAGCATTGCCCTTTCTGGGTTTAATTCTGTGGAGTTGTACGTCTCAAAACGAAGCAAATAGTAATTCTTTAAAGACCTCTATCAACTCAAGCGCTCAAAGTCTGACAACTGCCATGACTTCAATTAAATCAACTACAGGTTACCAACTTCTCAATGTCTCGGGGACTTCATCTTCATCATCTATAAGTGCCAATATGGTAAAAACACCTGTATCTGCTTTTGATTCTACTTATAGCAGTATACTTTTAACTAATATTTCAGGGATCTATGACTATAAAGCCGCAAACTATAGAAAATGGTCACCGGCATTATTGCGTTTTTTCGTCAAAACTGCTGATAATTCAGATATGATTGTTCGTCTTCCTGAATCTAAAGTAAAGAATCCGTGGGACTTAATGCGTTATTCTAGTTCTGACACCACTTTAGTAAACAATTATGTAATAGATGTTTCTAAGTATGCCTACAGCTTTAACCGTTATCTGGGTTGGAATTATAATTTAGCGTCTAATATCAGTGTAAGTGGAACCAGTGTAGGCGACCTGGCAATTCAGTCTTCAAACAACAAAACTAATGGCTACCATTTCACATCTAGCTTTGCTTTTGCCAACGGCTACAATGCAAGCGCATCTTACACAAGCGGCGATACCATCACTTCGATCTACAACATTTCAAAAGCAAGTCAAACCTTGTATGAAGAAAAATATACGGCTATTAAAACAAGCTCCACTTCTAAACATCGGGAAACAGAATATTCATTAACAATAGGGAATGTTCAGGTTGTAAGAGAAGCCGGTCCAAACAGCCTGGACAGTGCTAAAGTCTATGTAGATGGTGTATTACAATCACATTCGAAAGTAAAGTTTGTTGATGTCACCTCCACATCAAGCTCAGCCGATTCAACTGAAACAACAATCACAAATCACAAAAGAGAACTTCAAATTACGTTCGACGACGGTACAAGCACTACGATCAATGCCTTACTTGGCAGTACAATTAATGATATTGGCACATTGTTCACGGCCATACGCCAAACATACTTTGCCACAAATATTGTTGATTATATAGCATGGGATCTTTATATCAATAAACAGTAACAAAGAAGGTAGTATAAAAAATAAGGGAAGCTTCTAAAGCTTCCCTTATTTTTTAT
>JAATGT010000341.1 GCA_015654525.1 Bacteroidales bacterium | reverse complement strand
TACGGAGAGGTGCTCGAGTGGTTGAAGAGGTAAGCCTGGAAAGCGTATATACCTCTAAAGGGTATCGAGAGTTCGAATCTCTTCCTCTCCGCAAAAAAAAGAGAAGTCGGCATTCACTTTCGGCTTCTCTTTTTTACTTTCAATCGAGTGAAATAACTAACATCATTGATAAACAAAAAAACACTCACATTGCGTTTCTGTTTGTTAAAACGAATCTTAAAATATTATTATTTAATTTTATAGCCATTTCCATGGATTATCTTTCTCCCATGGATAACTTCTCGTAAATCGTATTTTTCCATGGAATTTAAACCCTTAGAATATTATATTTCAAGGATTGGATTCCTTGTGTAGAATAAAGATGTTGATCTTCTCGGAAAATGAATCAAAATACAATACACTTTCTACTAACAGTTAAGTTGTGACAAACTAATCTTTATATTGAATAGTTTTTGAACAGTTTGTGTCCCTCGTTCAACTTTTTCAGTCGAAGCAAAGCTTCTATATAATAATAATCCGCATAAATAATCGAGGCATCTATTTCCGAATTATTAGGCCAGTGACCGACAGAGTGAAGCAAAAATGCCGGATTCCGGTTGCCGCTCTGATAAACTGGTGAGCTAAGAATCTGAAGCATCGCCACCGCATCCTCTTTGTATTCCGTACCTTTGGGATTATTCAGATAAGTCGACATTTCCAGCAAGCTGGAAGCTACTACGGCTGCCGCTGAAGCATCACGGGGCACATTTGGGATACCCGGGACATCAAAATCCCAATAAGGTATCTTGTCTTTAGGCAAACGTTTCAGGTAAGCGTCCGCCAATTTCTGAGCAAAATCGAGATATTTTTTATTTCCAGTTTCGCGGTAACAAACCGTAAAACCATAAATAGCCCATCCCTGACCACGTGCCCACATAGATTTATCGCTATAACCTTGATGCGTTATCCCTTTTATAAACTTACCACTTACCGTATCATAGAGTGCCACATGATAACAAGAATAATCTGGTTTAAACTGATATTTCATCGTATGGTCGGCATGCGAAACAGCAATGTCATAAAGCCGCTTGTTGCCTCCATTTTTAGCCGCCCAAAACAGCATCTCCAAGTTGATCATATTATCTATAATGGTATTGTGAGGCCAACCTTTTGCCTTTACTTCCCGGGGCCACGACAGAATAGTGCCTACCTTCGGATTGAACAAGGTAGCCAATGTGTCGGCCATATTAAGAATAATCTTTTTGTAAGCTATATTTCTGGTAAGCCTGTACCCATTACCATAACTTGTAAAAACCAGAAAACCTAAGTCATGGTCATACGCCGGAGTGTGCGACAAAAATGCCAGCGAATTTGTAAACTGTTCTGCCTCGTATTTTATCTTCGGATCTCTGGTGAATTCATAATCGTACCAAAGCACGCCCGACCAGAATCCTGAAGTCCACTCCTCTTTAGTAGCTTTGCGACAATTCCATTTGGTGCAATCTCTCAGAATGTTGCGTGGCATCATCGTGTAATCGATACCCGATACACCTTTCAATTCCGCAAGCGTCCGGTTTGTTTGAGCCGAACAATAATTCAATGCCTTATCAACAAACTTCGTATCCGTTTTTGCCGAACAAGCACACAATGCAAGTAAACTCAACCCTAAAACAATCTTTTTCATACCTAAAAGAACTCTAAACCTTTGACACTTTTACTCCAAAGGAACAATACAACAAATAACAAATACTTAATAAAATAACGATCAACGAACCAATCTGACTTCCAATAGCATCGGTGGCTAAGCCCATAAGCGGAGGAATGACCGCGCCTCCAAACACACCGGTAATAAGCAGACCCGATATTTCATTAGCTTTCTCCGGACGGGCTTGTATAGCCATCGAATAGATGACGGCAAAAATGCTTGAACAGGTGAAACCGACTACTCCTACAAGCGCCAACATAGCATATTGTTCTTTAGTAAAAAACAGAGCAATCATAGCAGTTATGGCAATAAACATATTGACACGGAAATATTTCATCTCGTTCATCTTTGCCAGTAAAATGGCTCCAAGCAAAGCTCCGGCAGTACGAAAAGCAAAGTAAACACTGGAACCAAATCCAGCTTGTGCCAATGGCATATTTAGTCGTTCGATAAGTAATTTGGGGGCAACCGTATTCATTCCCACATCGGTGCCTACTACGAATACGATTCCCAGAAAAAGTAATAAAATTGTTTTGTCTTTGAGCAAACTAAAGGTGGCACCCAACGAAGACGAACTAACCGTCTCCTGTTCTTTTGGTACTGAAGTAAGCATCAACCACAGCGCCGAAACCACTGTAATAGCTGCAAAGATGGGAAACAGATAGTGCCAGTTACCCAACGAATTGAGCGCAAAAGCAGCGATAAAAGGCCCTGTGAACGAGGAAACTGCTTTGACCACTTGTCCTGTGGTGAGCGAACTGGTAAGTGCATCGCCTTTCACCACATTAGTCAATAAAGGGTTGAGAGACACCTGTAAAATGGTATTACCTATTCCCAGCAGGGCAAACCCAATCATGCAGGTTACCATATTATACGAGGCAAACGGAACAAACATACCGACAATAGTTACCAGCATGCTTAGCATCACCGTCTGTTTGCGACCAATCTTATTCATCAGTATAGCCGTAGGAACTGATAATAACAAAAACCACAGGAATACCATAGAAGGTAAAAAACCGGCTACCGTTTCGGTTAAATGAAAATCTTCCTTTACGTAACTGGTAGCTATGCCCACTACGTCGCAAAAGCCCATTACAAAAAATCCAAAAAGTACCGGAAGTACACTCCGACTCACACTGTTTTTACTCATAGTATATTATTCATTTTTACTTATTCTAAACCAGTCAACATCTACCCAACCACGGTTTCCTGAATTATAAGGTTTCACTGCAAACAACCCAACCTTAGCTCCGATCCATTTTCCCTGACGAGCAGTGAATTCATTACCTGCAACCGTGAATTTTTTATTATCTAAACTATAGGCAAAGGAGCATTTCCCGCCCGGCTTCACCTGCACCCGCAAATAGATGTCTTTTATGTAATTGTACGATCCTACTTTGTAGATCTTATCAAAGTCAAATTCAGCCAGCCGGGTTACTTTTTCCGGGTTTTGCTTTTCGGCATCTATGCAAACAGCTTGTTCCAATATCACCTTTTCGCCTTGCCTGACCAACGACAGGTGACTGTAATTCCAGCCCATTATGATGATCCCTGCACGATCGCCATTTTCCTTGGCCGTAAAAGTCAGTTTCGTAGTAGCTGTGAATTCCTCAGCCGGAAACTTTTGCAGAAACAGATTCGGGACTTCCCAAAAATTGATACAGTTCTCATTTACCGGATTGGCATACAAACGCATGTATCCATCATCTGTGAGGAAACCATACAGATCTTTATAGTTGGCATGCCACTCCCATTGTAATCCTATGGTTCTTGTAGAAAACTCATCGCTCTCAGCAGGCGTTTCTATCGGATAGGTTTTACCTACATCGGGCTTTTTATAGCTCAAAACCGGTTCGCCGCAACCGTCCCCATCCCGATTGATACCTATCACCGGCCAGTCTTTC
>JAATGT010000033.1 GCA_015654525.1 Bacteroidales bacterium | reverse complement strand
ATACCATGATGAAAACCAAAACTGAGTATAGTGTCGAACTTCTAAATGAAAATCAAGACAAATACAAAGAAGATAAAATAAAGAAATTGGAAAAGCAACTAGCTCGTTTAAAACAGGCAGCTTAAACACAGCAAATTAAAGCACTCAAAAACAGATATATAGAAAGAGTTATATAGGAGAATTCATATAAGTAAGTAAAATCAATTTATTAATATTTCCCAGAGGAAATTTATATTCAACTCACGTTAATTAGCTTATATGATGTATTATAAATAAAATCATCATCCCGAACTCAGGTTACTATATGACCAGCTGACTGAAGCAGCAAAAAATCGGAATTAATGCGTTTGCTATTCTATTGCAGAACCAGAAACACACAATCAAACAGCTAAAACTCCGCATTAGTCTCTTTTTAATACAAAAATCAACTAAAGTGTTAATATTTTTGAAATTTGATGAACGTATCAGAAGTATAGGATCAGTATAAGATCAGTATAGGATCAGTATAGGATGAGTAGGACTAAAAGAAACTCAAAATATCTACTCGTTGGAATATTTAATGCCGATGGATCGGAAGTAGAACATGGTTTAGCCAGATTATCAACCAATGGAGTGACCGAATTTACACCACTACAGTAAATAACGAATCCCTGACAGGTGACGAAATAGTGACACAAGCCAGCCGACCTGCTGGGACCACACCACGCTAGCAAGCGCTCTAAGAACCAGAAAGCGTTCGTATAAAAAGAGGCTGCAATAGTAAATATTACAAAAAACAAAGCAATATCTCCATTCAATCTATGGCAAATCGAAAATGAGATCAGCTCTAAAAACAGAAATATTCCACAACAAACGTTGTTTATTGTGGAATATTGTTACATTTGCAATTGGTATGTCCACAGTAAAAGAAAACAGGTTCATACATTTAGCATTTTATCTCAACATAACAGCAATAGCAAATTGTCCATGTTAGTTTACAATCAAAACAAAATTGGATAAAAAATAGGGTTAGAATAAAGTCAAATTCATAGTTTTTCCTATTAGGAATAAATTTATTGATTAGTAATAACCTGACCAGTTAAAGTCCATTTTAGCCTTATTTCAGGGGCTTTGTGTAAGATTTTAGCTTAGTCGATGTCGTAAAAAATACAAATAAATCCAGCTAACCCTTTTACAATCACAATTATTTGTGTACATTTGCACGCTTTTTCAGCTTCCGATTTAAACCATCAAAGCCCTTAAGAAAATGATGAACAATTTTACTCATTCCTCATTAAAATCAGTTAGTCCCTTATTTTTAATCAGTCAATTGATTAAAAGGGTTTGTCATGGGGCAAAAACGAAGAAAATTATCAATAATCAAACATTGGTTTCGACCTTTCTATACAACAAAAAAAAACTGAATCTCTCCATCTTTACTGTTTCAGTGTTTTTGATGGTAGGAGTAGGGAGTGCGAATGCAGTAACTACTTATTATACTCATAAAACAGGAAATTGGAACAATCCTACTACTTGGACAACTACATCTGGGAGTACAACAGATGCTACTACTTATCCAAAAGCAGGTGATATTGTTATTATTGAAAGGACATATACTGTTACAGTTACTGCAGATGCAGCTTGTTCTAGTATAAATGCAAGTACAAACAATTATGGGGCGCTTACCTTTGGGGGCGCATATACGCTTACAGTTTCAGGAAGCGTACAACTGGGAGGCAACAATACCAATAAAGACCTGACGATTAACTTCGCTAATGGATCAACTTTAGATGCCGGGAGTGTGGTTCTAGGTTATTCGGGACAAGGGTGTGGCATAATAGACATGACAAATGGAGGTGCATTAAGAACCGGAAGTCTGGCGGTTAATACTGCAACGGGTAATTCATTTACTCCAGGCTCAGGAACTATAATACTTGACGCTACCAACACATTGCCAGCTACTATTTTCACGACATTCAATAATCTGACATGTATTGCAGGTACTACAACAATGGGTGTTGGGTTGACAATAAACGGTGATCTTACGATACCTTCAGGTACTACTTTTAATGCAAATAACTTTAATACAACTGTTAGTGGCAACTGGATAAATAATGGTGGAACATTTACAGCCGGAACCGGAACAGTAACATTTACAGGTAACACTACTGCAATTAATGGAACTGCAGCTACTCAAACTTTCAACAATATTATTTTAAATAAAACTGCAGGTCAGGATTTAAATGTCAGTGGAAGCACAACTACGCTGAATGTTGGAGGAACTTTTACTGAAACTTTGGGAGACTTTAATGCTCCGCCAATTATGAATGTAACCGGCAACTTTACTCTGGCTGCAGGAACGTTTACAGCAGGAACAAATCTTTCTGTGGCTGGCAACTGGAATAATAATGGTGGAACATTCACCTCAGGTACTGGAACAGTAACAATGAGCACTTCTGCAAAAACTATTGGAGGTAGCGTTTCAACCACTTTTAATAATTTAACACTAGGGACTGGTAATGGTGAAGATTTTTCATTAGGATTTAGTGAAATAGTTAATGGAGTCCTGACAATTAAGAACAATACATTATTCACACTTGGGTCAAATAATCTAACCTTAGGCGCTTCAGCTTCAATAGGCAATATGCCAAATATGTACAATAGTTGTATGATTGTGGCCGATGGTACAGGTCAAGTACAAAAAATGATTACAGGAAATGGTTCATTTACCTTCCCTATTGGAGACAACACAAATGGTGCGTATTATTATTCCCCTATAACTCTCAATTTTACTCAGGGAATTTATGCGGCTGGTGCTTACGTAGGGGTAAATGTTACCAACGCAGTACATCCTCAAAATCTGAATTCAGCTAATTATTTTAAAAGATATTGGACGGTAAGTCAAACCGGAATCTCCGCATTTCTATGCAATGTTACAGCAACTTTTGGAAATGCTAATGAGCTTGTAGGAGATTGGACTGTTCAAAATCCGGCTGAATACGTAAATGGCGGCTGGCTTCCCTATACCTCCCCATCGAGTGTAAGCGGAAATCCAGCCCCCTATACACTTGCTGCTAATGGAGTTTCTTTTTTTGGCGATTTTACCGCAATGGGATTCCCATCAATAACTATCAATTCAGCACCATCCTCTACATTCACTTATGTGCATGGCGTAGGCCCTTCGATTGTTCAGCAACTTTATGTATACGGTAAAAATCTTACAGGTTCGTTTATAGTTACCCCCCCAGCTGATTATGAAATTTCATTAGATAATATCAATTTCTACTCCACCCCACTTACAGTTCCTCAATCTCCAACAGGATCTGTGAATAATGCTCTTATTTATATCCGGCTTAAAGCAGGATTAGCAATAGGGAGTTATAACGAAAATATCACTTGCTCAACGGTTGGTTTAGTTGCAACACTTGTACCTGTCACCGGAACAGTTACATCGCCTACTTCTCTTTACTGCCCCGGTCAGGGACAAAATAATTCATCATACTATATTTCCCGGGTTAGACTCAACACGCTGGATAATAATTCTAATAGTTGTTCTGCAAATGGGTATGGTGATTTTACCTCATCGCCATTAACCACTATTTCTGTTGGAATTTCGTATACGCTTACAGTGAACGTAAACACCATTAGTAGTGGTAAGGTTAGTGCAAAAGCATGGATAGATTGGAATAATAATGGATCTTTTACAGACGCAGGCGAAGAATATGATCTTGGAAATACCACCACTAGTGGAGTAACCAGTATAACTCCGAGCATAACAGCTCCTGCAGGAACAAGTTTAGGTGCAACCAGAATGAGAATAGCCAGTAATTATTATAATTCTGTTTATCCTCCTTGTTACGGGCAGAATGGTGAGGTCGAAGATTATACAATAAACATTATTGATCCAATTGCTATTTCAACATCGTCGTTGAATGGGTTTAATTACGCTCAGGGTTCGGGTCCATCGGGCGAGCAGTCATTTACAGTAAAGGGTTCAGGACTTGCTGCGAATATAGTTGCTACAGCCCCATCCAATTTTGAAATCTCAACAGTATCTGGAGGTGTTTTTTCGACAAACCCTATTACGCTTACTCAGACAGGAGGCAATATCAACCTAACTACTATCTATGTTCGTTTGAAAGCCGGATTATCCGCAGGTGGATATGGACCTCAAGATATAACTTTGACATCAACAGGCTCGACGAGCAAAGCTGTAACTTGTATAGGATATGTAATCCCATCAGTTATAGTAGGGGGAGGGGGATCATATTGTATAAATGACTCGATAAAGTTAACAAGTTCTGTGTCATCAGGTGCTACAAGCTATTACTGGAGTGGACCAAATAACTTTTATAAGCTCAATACGCTCAATGCATCTATACCAGTTACCTCTGTTGCAGCCAATGCTGGGGCCTACACGCTTACAGCTGATTATCTTACTGGTTCTGAATTGATTGTTGATGGTGGATTCGAAAGCGAACCAACAAATATTAAGCCCACTGATTTCTCATCCGATTATACTTATGCATCCCCCTCTGCCGGAGGATCAGTACTTAAGAGTTCTAACACTTACACTATAACTAACACACCTATAAGTGTCCATACAAAGAAGGGGGCTCAATTTGATTATACAAGTAATCCGGCTCATGGCGGTACTTATCAGTTGGTGGTACACGGGTCTAATGTGGATAATTATACTTTTTGGAGTCAATCTGTACCTGTTGAGGCTAATTCTAACTATCAGTTTTCTTATTGGATACAAAATGTGGCTGGCACTGGCACTGGAGTACCTTCGGCTAAAATACAATTGGATGTCAATGGCAGTGTTGTAGGATCTGTATATACCGCACCTGCAGCAGCCGGGCAATGGCAACAATGGGTCTACAATATAAACACAGGAAATGCCACAACTTTAATTTTAGAATTGGTAAATCCAAAGACTGACGGAAATCAATTTGCGGTGGACGACATATCAATGAAAAAGGGAGTAACAGCATCAGCTTGGGTAAATGTATCAGTTAACAGTTCTTTTACCCTCCCAACCGTGACTATTGCGGCAGACACCACTAGTACGGTTAGTGCAGGAACGAGTGTGACATTTACGGCGACGCCCACCAATGGAGGTCATCCACCTATCTATCAGTGGAAAGTAAACGGCATTATTCCTACAACAGGAGTCACTACTGCTGAAACTTATACATACATACCTGCCAATGGAGATAAAATAACATGCGAGATGACATCAACCTCTACATGTAAAACCGGCTCGAACCCATATATCTCAAATGCCATAACGATGACGGTTGCAACTGCTACCAAAAATTATTGGACGGGAACTGTAGATTCTAACTGGAGCAATCCGTTGAATTGGACTGCGAATGCTATTCCGGCATCGGGAGATAATGTGGAATTTTCAACAACAACAACTATTCCTTGGGGTGATGCCAGCCGGGATTTGATAGTAGACAATGCCGATAAGGTTATTAATAATCTTACAAATCTGTCAAGTAAAAACTTAATTATTCCGTCGGCAAGATGCTTAACAGTAAATGGTACCATTACAACCAATGGCGATGTTAATCAAATACAACTAAAAGCCGATCAGACTGGTGCTCAGCAAAACGGATCGTTGGTATTCCACGACACATCAAAGGTTAATGGAACGGTGGAAATGTACTCAATAGCAAAATATAACGCAACAGGGACGTTATATAATGGAGTCACTTATAATTACACCTGGCAATACTTTGGTATCCCAATAGAATCCATTCCAGCCGACCCTACTTTTTACGATTCCTGGGTTCGCAGGTGGAACGAAACGGGAGCGGACATGGCCAGTCACTGGGTACAGCTAGGCAACACCGACCAACTAAACCCATTTTATGGCTATGAAATTACGCAACAAGTAACAACAGGCAAAACAATCGTTTTTCAAGGTCAACTGGTGAACAGAAATTTCACTACGCCAATATTGGCAAAAACAAGTACAGCTTTATTTCCCGGACAACAAATTTTGGCCAATCCTTACACAGCAGCCATAGATATTAAGAAGTTCCTGACTACAAATACCAATGCAGATTTCGACGGATCGGTTTATTTGTACAGCACCGGATCGTACGCCGATTGGGGAAATGCAGGAGGACAGGGAGGTGCATATGGAACAAGCCCCGGACAATATCAGGTAGTAAATAATACTGCCGGTACAGGCGGGTTGCCGTCTCAGATACCGTCTATGCAAGGTTTTTTAGTTCAGGTTGTCACAGGTTCACAACCTAATTCAACGATAACCTTCAATTATAATGACGTTGTAAAAAACTCCGAATTACAACGGGTAAAAGGAACGGTAGCAACATCAGCAGAGGATATGGTTAGTACCAAAATTGAAGTAACAGGAGCAAACTATTCCGATAAAATGTGGATATTCACCGATTCTACATTTACAAAAAAATACGACAAAGGATGGGATGGAACTAAAATGTATGGTAGTGCGCTGGCACCTCAACTATATGCTGTCGGATCGGATGGAATATATCAGATAAATGCAGTGAATGACATGAGCAATACAGTATTAGGATTTGAACGGGGTGTAGATGACACATACACATTTACATTTACCCATGAGAATACCGATACGCGCTATTCCGGCATCTATTTAGTGGATTCTATTGAACACAAAACAATAGATATAACTGCCAGTGGATCACAATATGAATTTACGGTTGATTCGAATGGCATCTATCCAAATCGGTTCAAAATTATAACGCGTAGTTATGAACAAAATGATCCTGAAGTTAATTCTAAGATTAAGGTTTTTAATTCCAATGGAATGGTTTTTGTCCAGAACCTAAGCAGCGAGCAAGGACAATTTAGTTTGTATGATATGGCCGGTCGTCAACTGAACAGAACACTGTTTGGCCCCAACAGCGTAACTCAGGTTTGTACTGTGGCACAGCAGGGCATTTATGTAGGTAAAGCTGCTACTAATAGCGAAAAAAATACGAAACGTTTTATAGTACAATAAAGAATACGTGAATAACAAAAAGAAAAACATATTAGTTTGGATATTTGTATGGGCCGGATTGCTCATAGCAGTACTTTATTCTCCAATCGGAAGTCCAGACTTATATTCAACAAAAGGATATTTTGTAGGAAATCAGAGTGTCAACTTTAAAGGCGATGCCATTGAGAATGCACCAAACGGAGGAAAATTTGCATACGAAGACAACAATAATCAAATTGACGTTCCTAGTTATAGTAGTAGTTCTGAAGATAATTCGCCAAAATATGCTGTAAACAGTTATAGCATTACAGCGAACACATCCGGATCAACGACATCCGCCTCTTATAATGCTTCCCAGTCATCAACATATCAAAATACCAATGGTAACAGTTCATCTGGTAACATAGGAGGGGGCGGGGGCACTTTTATATCCAATAATAGTAGCTCCAGGAGTAGTAACGATGCTTCATCTGCAGTAACAATGAACAATGGAGGAATTACGGCTTTGTCATCCGATTTAACAGCTAGTAGCCCCACAAAACAAGCTGTATTATCACATGGCGGACATGGAACTGACCCGGGAGGTAATCCTAACGGACCTCCTATACCTGTTGGTGATGGTTGGGTATTTTTATTGGTGCTGGCTGCCGGATATGGAGTCTGGAGAAAGAGATTTAGAGTAACAGTGAAGACACATATAGAAAAATAAAATATAAAGAAGGGCCAGTTTTACAATTGGTCCTTCTTTGTATCTAAAAAGAGTAAAACAGGAAAGCGCTGGAAAATGAACATTAATAGAAATGATATTTAAGGTAAATTTTCCTTGCTGCATTAGAACCTCTACTAACACATCGTTAGTAGTAGCTACCCCTTATTTAGCTCACTTCCGTTACTTCGTAGCCAATATTATCAACAGCAGCTTTAATCGTTTCGTCACTGACATCTTTAGAGAGAATCAGTTTAGCCGAGTTGGATTCTAAATCGACTTTGGCTTCTACACCATCAATGGCATTCAGCACTTTTTCTACACGAGCCGAGCAATGCCCACAACTCATGCCTTTTATTTGCAATGTTTTTTCTGACATAATAGTATCTGTTTTTGTTATTAATATTTCATGATTATTTAAAAGAGAAGCGGTAGGTTTAAACCGCATCAAACGAAGAGCATTCAGCACTACCGTAACCGAACTGAAACTCATAGCAGCAGCTGCAAACATAGGATTCAGTTTCCAACCCAGCACGCCATAAAAAAGTCCCGCTGCCAATGGAATACCGATTACATTATAAAAGAATGCCCAAAATAAGTTTTGCCGGATATTAAGCATTACAGCTTTACTCAGCCGAAGTGTTGTAACAGCATCAAGTAAGTCACTCTTCATCAACACCACGTCGGCCGATTCAATGGCTACGTCAGTTCCGGCTCCAATAGCAATGCCCAAGTCAGAGCGCATCAAAGCCGGTGCATCGTTAATACCGTCGCCAACCATCGCTACGGTTTTGCCTGCAGCCTGCAATTTGATTATTTCTTTATCCTTATCTTGCGGCAGCACTTCGGCCACAACGGTTGAAATTCCAAGTTGCCCTTGTATAGCAGCAGCCGTTTTAGCATGATCGCCGGTTAGCATTACAACCTCAAGGTCCATATTTTTAAATTGATCAATAGCTTCTTTACTAGTTGACTTGAGGATATCAGCCACAGCAATTATTCCTAAAATATGAGAATCAGCAGCAATGAATAATGGAGTTTTGCCTTCATCGGCCAGTCTGTTTGAAAGATCGGCAAAGTCATTCAAATCAATGCTTCGCTCCATCATCAGCTTTTCATTTCCAACACTGTATTTCTTACCAAGTATCATAGCTTCAATTCCTCTTCCGGGTATAGCCAGAAAAGCTTCAATGTTTTTGAGCTTCAGTTTTCGGTTTTCCATCTCCTGCAATATAGCTTCGGATAATGGATGTTCCGATTGTTTTTCCAACGAAGCAGCCAGCTCTATCAAATCATTTTCAGAAACAGAGCTTATTGCGAATACATCGGTTACGCGCGGTTTTCCTTCGGTCAGCGTACCGGTTTTGTCGAGAACTATAGTATCAATCTTACCGGCCATCTCGAGCGACTCTGCCGATTTAATCAAAATACCATGCTCTGCTCCTTTTCCCGTTCCGACCATAATAGCTACAGGAGTTGCCAGTCCTAATGCACAAGGACACGAAATAACCAGCACTGCAATACCAATAGACAGTGCAAAATCAAACGGATACCCCAACAACAGCCATATAACTGTTGCCAGCAAAGCAATGCCCATAACTACCGGAACAAAAACAGCACTGATCTGATCTGCTAATTTAGAAATAGGAGCTTTCGACGAAGAAGCATCTTCTACTAATTCAATGATATGTGCCAAGGTAGTATCTTTACCTACTTTAGTGGCCCGAAGCGTAAAATATCCCAATTTATTAATGCTAGCGGACATAACCGAATCACCTTTTTCCTTAAACACCGGCATACTTTCGCCCGTTAATGCCGATTCATCTACCGATGAGTTTCCGCTTTCCAGAACTCCATCCACGGGAATTCGTTGTCCGGGCTTTACAACCACCATATCACCAACAACTACTTGCTCCACGGGGATTTCCATTTCGCTTCCATCACGAATTACAACGGCTGTTTTAGGAGCTAAATCCATCAGTTTGGTAATGGCGTCCGAAGTGCGATTTTTCGATTTGGCTTCAAGGTATTTTCCTAATGTTATCAGTGTAAGAATAGTTGCTCCAGATTCAAAATATAAGTCGTGCGAAAATTGATTTACGGTTTCCATATCGGCATGTCCCAACCCATACCCAATCTGATAAATAGCATAAATACCGTAAACAATAGCTGCCGAAGATCCAATAGCAATCAACGAATCCATATTAGGAGCGGCTCTGAACAAAGTTTTAAAACCCGTCTGAAAATACTTTTTGTTGACAAAAGCAATAGGCAACACGAGCAAAAACTGAGTGAAAGCAAAGAGTAAGGCATTTTGCGGATCGTGAAATACATGTGGATAGGGCAACCCAACCATATGCCCCATAGAAATATAAAGCAATGGAATAAGAAAAGCAAACGATATCCACCACCGCTGTTTCATTTCATCTTGCTCCTGCTGCACGAAGTCTATTTTTGGTGAAAGGCTCAATGAAGCATCACCAGCCATTGGACGAATGTGAGCCTGATATCCGGCCTCTTCCACAGATTGTTCTATAGAAGTAGTAGAAAGTTGAGCATCGTCATAATTTACAGTCATGCTGTTAGTAAGCAAATTGACATTGACGGTTTTTACGCCTTCCAATTTGCTTACACTTTTCTCCACATGTGCCACGCACGAAGAACAGGTCATGCCTGTAACATCAAACTTCTCAGTTCTCATTTTTCTTTGTTGCTAGTTTTTTCAATGCCTAAAAAACACTTAAAACGACATATAGTTCAGAAAAAGGGCATCAGAAAGCGAAAGAATAAAAGAAAAGCGAAGAGTATTTTCACCAACGTCCATTTTTCAATATCTTTGCGCCAAAACAAAATCTTGATCATTCGAAAGGAACAGAGCCTGTCGGATAAGCTATCTGCAAAATACAACAATTTTATAAAAACAACTCCGAATTTGGAAAATAAATTACCTTCAATTGAACAAACGGCCGACTTGTTAAGCGACATTGCTTGCGAGCTAATGTCATCGGGGGCACATACCATGCGAATTTTACAAAACATTTCCCGCATGGCAGACAATTTTGGTTATCGATTGGATTTATCGGTATTTCAACTTAGCATCATCATGACAATTACCGATCGAAACGATTCAACCAAACGTCTGACCTTAATTAAAAAGACAAAACAACTGCTGATTAATTATACCTTTGTATCAAACCTGAGTGCATTAAGTTGGGATACACATGACAAACAGCTGAATTATGTAGAAGTGAAACGACGTTTTCATGAAATCATCTCAGAGAAACGCACCTCCAGATGGATAATTCTTATTCTTGTTACGTTTGCCAATGCGGCATTTTGTGGCCTGTTTAACGGAGATATTTATGCTATTGAACTTGTTTTTGCAGCCACGCTGGTAGGATATTTTGTGCGACAAGAAATGATGTTACGCCATATCAATCATTTAGTGGTGTACACAACCAGTTCATTTGTTGCATCCATCGTTGCAGGGATGGGCTATATCTTCCATTGGGGAAATACACCCGAAATAGCACTTGCTTCGGGGGTTTTATATCACACACCGGGAGTTCAGCTTATAAATTCTGTATTAGACATTATCGAAGGGCATATTCTGACCGGAATAGCCCGTTTGGTGAATGCCTCCAGCTTAATGATCTGCACTGCCATAGGATTATTCACCGCTATGTTACTTTTAGGACTCGGTAAGCTATGACAACACCTGAAATGATTCAGCTTATGACTATCGATGGCATATTGGCTGCTATAACAGCTATTGGTTTTGCCATTAGTTCCAATCCACCCCGTAAAGCTATTTTAATTTCAGCATTATTAGCTGCACTTGGGCATGGATTCCGTTTTTCAATGATAAAATATGGAGTTGATATATCCATATCCACTTTTATTGTAGCTTCCTTTATTGGGCTTCTAAGTATTCTTTTTGCACGCATTATTCATTGTCCGGCCGAGGTGTTTGGATTTCCATCACTCCTACCTATGATTCCCGGACTGTTTGCATACCGGACTATTTTGAGTTTAATAAAGTTTATGCAAAGCACTAATCCGATTAAAAATCAGGAATTCTTTATGGACTTCTTTCATAATGGAATGACGACTTTATTTATACTTCTGGCACTCGTAGTAGGTGTTTCCTTACCCGTATTATTATTTCCAAAGCTTTCATTCTCTGTTACCAGAAGATATTAGGTTGGCGAGTAATAGTTACGGTTACCAGACTGTTTTTTGTTTTCAGAAAAACAAATCATTCATATTATTGCTTATTTATTTCGAAGAAACTCCCTGAAAAAAAAGAGACAACGAAAAAAATTTCGTTCACGACATCCAAATGAAGCTATCATTACGTCTAAATAGAAAAACAAATACTAAATTTACACATTAAAATTTGGAACTTATGAAACGAGTCGGATTATTTTTATTGGTATTAGCCTTCTTTTTCGGAGTACATGCCACCGAAAAAAGCGTTAATATGGACAGCTTAAAGCAAGCTATCATTAGTAACAGTAAAGAGATACATGATATTCAAAAAGATTCGATCATGCTCTCAAAGTTAACGCCCGATCAACTGATGGAGCTGAAAAAGCAGGAATTGGAATTAAAAAAGAAACAGGTGGAGAATGACGGACGCAGCGAGATGCCATTTAATGGGTTCGAATTAGTTTTGATTTGCATGTTGCCATTCATTTTTGTTGTTGTAATTATTGCGGTTCAGGTCAGAGCAAAAAAAGAAGAAGCAAGACGCAGGTATGATTTGTACGCAAAATCACTAGAAATGGGACAAAGTGTTCCCGATCATTTCTTTGATGAACCGAAGAAGGTCAATCCAATTTCCGATTTGAAAAAAGGAATACTGTGGCTGGTTGTTGGGCTAGCAGTACTTATTTCATTTGTTGTAATGCATCAAACAAACGGTCTGATAGTAGGCATCGTTCCTTCCTTTGTTGGAATTGGTTATTTGTTGGTTCATTACCTTGAAAAACCTAAAACCAATACAACCGGAAACAACGATGAGCAGCACGGATGATATCCGATGGGTAGCACAAGTTGCTTTGCTTGGAGACAAAGGTGCATTTGATAAACTCACTTGTAAATACCAATCGTCCATACGTCGGTTCTTTTTGAACCTGACTATGGGCGATGCTCCGCTTAGTGATGATCTGGCACAGGAAACGTTTATTAAGGCGTATCTCAACATTAGCAGCTTTAAAGGGATATCAGGCTTTTCTACCTGGCTGTACCGGATAGCTTACAATGTTTTTTACGATTCGGCACGAGCGCATAAACATTATGAAGATATTGATGAACAAATGATAGACAGCCAACGACATGCACTAAACGAATTTTCGGCCGAGAAGATGGATATTTATAAAGCTTTGAAAGTATTGCGAAAAGAAGAACAAACAGCTGTTATGCTGTTTTACATGGAAGATAAAACACACAAAGAAGTTGCCAAAATAATGGATTGCCCACTGGGAACAGCCAAAACATACATTCTGAAAGGAAAAGAAAAACTAAGTGTTTACCTAACAAATGCAGGATATGGAAACAACTAATACCGACAAGATGCTGAAGGACTTCTTCAGCGAACAAAAACAGGAAATCGAAGATAACGGATTTAGCAAGCGCTTGTTACAAAACCTACCCGAACAGACGGACCGGAGATGGATTGTGTGGGCATTTGCAATCGTTGGATTGATTATATCCGGCTATATAGGGATTAATTCGAACCTGTTTGAACAGATAATGAGACTGTTTAAGCACATATCCATTTATTATTTGCTGGGGACTGTTTTTTGTTTTCCATTGATAGGAGCAATTGTATTTTACTTTGCTCAGAATCGAACTTACCGATTGATTTAAATCCAGCTGCAACAATTATCTTATAAACACATGTATTTAATCTGATTGTTTTAAAAGAAGAAGACAAGAGCCTGTCTTGTCGCTATCAATGCAATCTCCAGCTTTAACTTTATAAAAGCTTAATGCAAGTTATTTTTATGGAATTATGTTCTACAACATGATTTATGACCTTATAAATCCCCCTTTTTTTGTGTTATTTTGCGTACCAAAATAATAAATGTACAAAATACAATTAAAAATAAATCTATTATGACAGTGCAAGAATTAAAATCGGCTTTCGAAGCTGCTTATGGAAAAGCTGCAGAGGCTGTTTACTTTTCTCCGGGACGTGTAAACCTGATTGGTGAGCACACCGATTACAATGGTGGTTCGGTTTTTCCATGTGCGTTGAGCTTCGGGACTTATTTGTTATTGGCTAAGAATGATAAAAAAGTAATGAACTTCAAATCATTAAACCAACCTGAACTTGTTACACTTGGATTCGACAAGTTGACTACTCCACTCGACAAATCGTGGGTAAATTATCCGCTGGGTGTAATTGCTCAGTTTGTAAAACGTGGCATTGAAATCAAAGAAGGTTATGACATGTTGATTTGGGGAAATGTTCCTAACGGTGCCGGCTTATCTTCATCGGCAGCATTGGAAGTAGTAACTGCTTTTGCATTCAACGACCAACTCGGAACCGGTTATAACCGTACTGTACTTGCTCAGATAGGTCAGAAATCGGAACATGAATTTGTACTGGTAAATTGTGGTATCATGGATCAATTTGCGTCGGCTAACGGTGCTAAAGATCATGCTATCCACCTAAACTGCGACACGCTGGAATTTGAACTTGTTCCCGTGAAACTGGAAGGCATCAAAATTCTTATTTCAAATACTCACAGCCCACACAAACTTGATTCGGGCGCATATAACCAACGCGTGGCCGAATGTAAACTGGCTGTTGAACAATTGAACAAAGTTCGCCCGTTGAAATACCTGGCTGAGCTTACCGAAGCCGAATTTAAATCGATTGAATCGGCAATTACCGACCCAACGGCCCGTAAACGTGCCCGTCACGTGGTTGGCGAAGTACAACGTACTTCAGACGCAGTAAAAGCATTGAAAGCAGGTGATATCATCAAATTCGGTCAGTTGATGAATGCTTCACATGTATCGTTGCGCGACGATTACGAAGTAACAGGTCTTGAGCTGGACACTATGGCCGAAGAAGCCTGGAAAATACCCGGCGTTATCGGTTCACGTATGACCGGTGGCGGTTTTGGCGGTTGTACTGTGTCGCTGGTAAAAGATGAAGCAATCGATACCTTCATCGAAAAAGTAGGAGCTGCTTACGAAGCTAAAACCGGATTAAAACCCGAGTTCTACATTGCCGAAATAGGCGACGGAGCTTGCAAATTGTAAGAATTTATTGAACCACAAAAGGCACAAAAGTGCAAAAGAGTTTATTTCTTTTTATTGAGATATTTCTTTTGTGTGTCTTTTGTGCCTTTTGTGGTAAAAAAAACTAAATATGAAAACAGTAAAAGATTTAGAAATCGAATTAAACGGTAAACCGATATCACTTTACACTTTGTTCAACAAAAACGGCGTATCGGTAGATATAACCAATTACGGTGCTAAGATTATTCGCCTGATGGTTCCGGATAAAAACGGAAAATTTGACGATGTGGTGCTTTCTTTCGACACCCTGGAAGAAGTGGTTGAAAAAGAAATTTACTTCGGTGCTATTTGCGGCCGGGTGGCTAACCGCATCAAGGATGGTAAATTCACGCTGGATGGGGTGGATTATCAACTTCCGGTGAATAACGGTACCAATTCCCTGCACGGTGGTGTACATGGCTTCAACGAGAAGGTATGGACTGTAAAATCGGTTGCACAACAGGAACTGGTTCTGGAACTTTTTGCGGCCGATGGCGAAGAAGGTTATCCGGGAAATCTGACCGTGACTGCTACCTACATTTTGTCGGACGAAAACGAAGTGAAGATTCACTACGAAGCTACCACCGACAAACCTACTATCGTGGGGCTAACCAATCACTCTTACTTCAACCTGAAAGGTGCCGGAAACGGAACAATTAAGAACCACCTGTTGCAAATCAATGCCGATTTCTACACCGTGTTAGACGAATCATTTGCTTTGAGCGGTGAAATACGTCCCGTAGCCGAAACTCCGTTCGATTTCCGCCAACCAACTGTGGTGGGCGAACGCATCGACGACGAAGTATATGTGCCCGGATGGGGAATTGACAATAACTGGTGCCTGCGTAAACCGCAACTGGGAGATTGTACGCTAGCAGGAACCGTTTACGAACCCATCAGCGGACGCAAAATGGAAGTACTGACCACACAACCCGGAATGCAGATTTATACCGGAAACTGGGTGGATAAAGTAACCGGCAAAGAAGGTAAGATCTACGACCGTCAGGATGCTATTTGCCTCGAGACGCAAGGTTTTCCTAACTCAGCCAATATAGCGCATTTCCCAAGCCCGGTGCTTCGTCCCGGTCAGAAATACGACGAATGGTGCGTGTATAAATTCTCTGTAGAATAAAATACCTGTTCACCCTTATATAAAAAGCAGAATTACGGAAGCGTAGTTCTGCTTTTTTGTTACTCAATTTGCCTAAAACTCTTCGGGCATTCGTATCCCACAAAGAAGTAATAATAATCAAATAATGTCGTATTTGTAATTCTTGAAATCTACCAATAATGTCGCACCTACGGAGCTTATTAATTCGATTGCATATATATTTCTACCATACTGTCGGTACTACGTACCTGTTTTAGCCACAGAGTGGCGATAGTATGGTAGATTCAATTGCTATTTAAGGGCAACGAAGCTCCGTAGGTGCGACATTAAGTGCATGCTCGAAATTAGTTTATGTTATTTTGATCCGCCCCTAAATCGCCTAAAGGGGACTTTAGCCGTGTAAAAATATTGATTTTTTTTTCGCGCATATCGCGCTTCGGCAGCCCCCTTTAGGGGGTTGGGAGCAGTTAAGAATGAGCTTTCATCGCTTCACGCGCTTAAAAGCAACATGCCCCGCAAGACATGTTGCTTTATCTAACCTAAAACACAATCTAATCTAACCTTATTTTATTCCATTTTACTCCGGCTTCAGTGTTCCGCCTTGTTTCAATGTGTAGGTCTTACCGTCCAGTCGTTTGTTTTCTGCCTGTTTGTAATACACCGTATGCCCATTGCCAATAATATTCATCACCGCATCGCCCGAAATGTCGGCATTTATAACATTGACATACGAATCGGCAGTAAGTGCCCAGCTACTTGTTCCGTCCAGGTTGAGCGATGCCTTGTGTGCCTGACAATCGGCATTAATACTTCCGGTGAAAACGGAGTTTCCGAGCAGCGAAAGCGAAATAGTACTCAGGCTATCGGCCACCAGACTACCATTTAATGTTTGCGATTCGACGGTAAGATTTGCTTTTCCACCATTACTGCCTTTGTGCCCCCATCTACCGGCCGTTGCTTTTAGCAGTATGCCCGAGGGAGCTGTTACCTCCACATTTTTCAGATGAATATTAGCCACCGAGTTGGTCACAAAAAACAACGGTCCCCGGGCATCGGTATACGACAATGATCCATCTTCCATACTGAAGTTTCCGTCTACCCCTTCGGCATCGCCCGAAAAGCTCTGGTAAATCATCACACCCCATTTACCGGGCTTGGTAGACGACATATTGGAACGCTTCAACGCGATGGAATTAGACCCTTCGATCACGGCCATTTCGGCTCCGGTAGCACTTAGCTCGGCATCCGACACGGTGATTTTACCCGTAGAATACAGCGCAGGTGAATCCATCCCCGTAGTTGATATTTTTCCCCTATTCACCGTAATAATACCGCTACCACGATCAGTCGCTACGGCTCCCGAGTTGGCTCCTTCGGTATGAACGTTTACATCCGAAGCTACAATAGTTCCACCTCCGCTGGCCATCAAGCCATGCGCATAAGGCCCTGTACAGTTTATCACGTCATGTTCCGATGAAATCGAGCTTTTGCCATAAGCAAACACGACATTGGCTCCTGCCCCACTCGATGTGAGTTTATTGCCTGACATATTAATTTTACTTTGATCGCGACTCAGCACAATGGCATTTAAACCCTGAAAACTGCTGTTGTCCGACGACGATGACCGTCCGGTGGTCGAAATTATGTTCCGGTCGAGCATCAGCACTGCATTGCCAAAAGTGACCACAGCCGATTGGTTGGTATTGGCAGCCGTAATCGTTTCGTTGCTCTTACTTTGCGTTCCTTCTTTCACCAAAAGAGTAGCCAGAATGGTGCTCACATCAAATTTTTGCCCCATTCCACCGCCGGGAGGCATTCCATTGGGTTTTTTACCGCCCGGAGGAGGACCCGGAGGCATACCATTGGGCGGAGGACCGGAAGGTGTTCCATCCGGCGGAGGACCGGCGACAAACTGATCGTCGGCGGATGGTTTACTCACCTTTTGGGCCGTATGGCAGGCCGTAGCAAAGATTAATACAAAAGCTGCCGTAAAAAGCAGGGATACCCTAAATTTGTTTTGTTTCATCTTATCATTCTTTTATTGAATATTGAATAAAAGTAAGCTCCTGCGGAGAGTCACATGCTCAGAGAACTGCCGACCTGCACAAGAATTACCAACAGCAAATGTATGGAACTTTTTCATCAGAGAAGAGCTAACATTCTCTAATTTCGACAGTCAGGAGGATCCGACCCACGAAATGGCATTTCCATCAGACAGAAAGTAAGGTTTTCAATCACCTCCAAAGATGATTTTATTCGGGATTGCACTAAAAGATTAATATGAATATCCGCTTTGTTACCCGAAGGGGTTGTATCAAAAGCACGCAAATAACGCAAACAACACAAATTTTCGCAAATAAGATTTGTAAAGTAGAATGTTATTTGTTGAATTTCAATTTAATAAGATTGCATTAATTTGCGCATTTTGCGTCATTTGCGTTCCAAAAAGACTTTTGAGACAGCCTCTTTTTGCGCCTTTTGTGGTATCATTTTTTGATTAGTTGAAATGATAGATAATCATAATGATCAATTTTTTACGATTTGACCCTTTATTTTTACGATTTGACCTGCAATAAAAAAAAACAATTTTTATATTCGCATCGTAATTGTCAGCTATAGCATATATTCAATACAAAACAAACAAATAGCAGCAACACTAAATAATTTAGGTTTAAATGTACTTATTGTCATTTTTAGATTAAATACGAACTAAAATAAGATAGTTCTAATACTAATAAAATAAAGATCGGGTAGATTTTGATTTTGCCAAGCAATTTGCAAAATGTACTGAGTAAATTTTGATTTCGATACTTGTTAGTAAAAATATACCGGGTAGATTTTATTTCAGCAAGCATAATAGTTAAAAACACTGGGTAGATTTTATTTTTGGCTGTGTGGTGGTTAAATATACCCGGTAGATTTCATTTTTTGTATTCGGGAGGTAAAATATACTCAGTATTTAAGATTTAAGGAAACTTCATTAGGTTTAAAACCAAATAATTAATACACAAACAAATTAAAAACAACAAAACATGAAAAAATTAAAATTTTTCTCGCTAAACATCGCTCGCGTACAAAATGATGATGCAGCCAACTTATTTGAATGGACACTTAACGTAGGCGAACCCGTAAAAAGTAAAGTTTCCGAACTGGTAAAACTGGCACTCGACTCGATGGAAACCAAATCCAGACCATTTATCACCCAGATTAACCGCCTGCGCGAAAGCCCCTACACGCCATCAATCAATGTCGGGCGCATCCAAAACAATAGTCTGATGTCCGAAGTAAAACGTACAGTTACTTTCGAAATGAAATCACGAATTGCAGAGCGTAAAGCCGCCGCCACCGATCTCAATTACTTTTATAAACCTTATTGGGATTTATCCGATCGTCCACTGGGCAATCAGATAAAAGATACGTCCGAAATGATAGAAAAATATGAAGCTGACGCAACCATCGTTACAAAAGGAACATTACTGGGGCTAAACACTCCGATGGGCGAACTAAAAACGAATAATACTTCTTTATCGTCGAATTATCTGGCTCGTATTGCCGAAATCGGCGAACGCCGTGGCAGTTCGGGAACGGATTTGCGCCCCGCTGCGAGTGAAAGTTACATCAGCTGTTGCTCGGTAATAGAGGAAACAGTCAACCTGATGCCTACCGAAGAAACGTTGGAACTATTTACCAATATGAATGAGCTGCGAATAAAAACCCATGCATTGATATCGAAGTCGAAGGACAAACCGGACGAAGAAGAAAAGAAAAATTAAAAAACAAAACTGAAAGAAACAGACCAATTCTTATAGGATTGGTCTGTTTCTGTTATATTTCCCGTTAAATATCAAAAAAAATCATCAGTTAACACAAAAACTAATGAATTTCTACACACAAAACCCCCACAAATAGGTATTGCCCCCTGCTCTACCGAACACTACTTTTGCAGCCAATTAATAACTTATAAATAATAGGTATGCAAAAATTATTACTTTTCGCGTTGTTGTTTATTACAACTCATGCTATTGCTCAAACAGGAAATATAGAAGGCTCAGTGATGACCAAAGATGGGAAGCCTGCCGAGTTTGTAAATATGATTGTTACCGGTACACAAAAGGGTGCTATTGTCGGTGAGCAAGGGACCTTCATTATCGAAGGCGTCAAAGCCGGAACACACAATCTGGTTGCTTCGTTTGTAGGACTTGCCACACAAAGTAAAAGTGTGGTGGTAGAAGCCGGAAAAACGATAAAAATAAACTATGTACTCTCCGAAAACAGTAAAGAACTCACAGAGGTAGTAGTTACAGCTAATCCAAGTAAGTACGTGGCCGATTATCCATCAGTATCGCTCCGGCTCAAAACACCATTGCTCGAAGTTCCGCAGAATATTCAGATTGTTACCAAACAGATTCTTCAGGATCAACAGATATTTGACATGCTCGAAGGCGTAACACGCAATGTGAGTGGCGCACGCCGAATGGAACACTGGGATAATTATGCCCTGATTTACATGCGCGGGTCACAAATAGCGGCTTACCGCAACGGGATGAACGTAACCATGCTATGGAGTCCTCAGCCTGAGGATATGAGTATGGTAGAACGCATAGAATTTGTAAAAGGCCCTGCTGGATTTATGCTATCCAACGGCGAACCAAGTGGTTTTTACAATGTGGTAACCAAAAAGCCAACCGGAATTACCAAAGGTGAGGTAGGAATGACTGTAGGTAGCTTTGACACATACCGCGCCACTTTGGATTTGGATGGAAAACTGGATAAAACCGGAAAATTACTCTACCGGTTGAATGTGCTCGGACAATCGAAGGGCTCGCAACGCGACAATGAATTCAGCAACCGCATCTCCGTTGCCCCCGTTATCAAGTACCAGTTCGATGACCGGACTTCCATTACCGCCGAATACACACATCAGAAAAACACCATGTCAATGATCGGATCCAACTATTCATTTTCAGCCAAAGGATATGCCGATCTTCCCGTGGATTTTACAACAGCTGAAGGCAATATGCCAACCACTACCCTAACAGAAAATTCAGCCTTTCTGACCCTGGTTCATCAACTCGACAACAATTGGAAGTTCACCGGACAAATTGCCTACATAAACTCAAAGCAAATAGGACAAAGCATATGGCCAACCGGTTTCTCGGCCAATAAAGATACCTTGTATCGTGCTATGTCCATCTGGGATTATCAGGGAGAAAGTAAAGTAGGACAGTTTTTTATCAATGGTGATATTCAAACAGGATTTCTCCGCCATCGCATCCTCACAGGCATCGATATGGGAGATAAATCCTTCTATCATGACTTCGGACAGAGTGGAGCACTGAAAGGACTGAATGTATACAATCCTGTTTACGGACAAATAGCAGCTTCGGCATATCCGGTATTTAATCGCACACTCAGTTTGGAACAACGCGGAGTACATTATCGTCAATCCTACGTGGGATATTATGCTCAAGATGAAATAGCCATGTTCAACGACAAATTGCGCCTGACTTTGGCAGGTCGTTATACCACTGCCACCGACCTCGATCCGTATTCCGGCAGCGTGGAAGCCTCGAAGTTTACACCCCGTTTCGGATTAAGCTATTCAATTGATAAAAATACCTCGGCATACGGAGTCTACGATGAGGCTTTCGTTCCTCAGGCTGGCGCCGATATCAAAGGAAACAGTTTTAAACCCATCACCGGAAACAATATGGAAATAGGCATCAAGCGCGAATGGTTTGGCGGAAATTGGGTAACTTCGTTGTCACTTTATCAAATTACCAAGAATAATGTATTAACATCCGACCCTGCCAACATAAATTTTTCTATCCAACTGGGGCAGACCCAAACAAAAGGAATTGAATTCGACCTCCGCGGACAACTTACCGACAACCTAAACCTGACTGCAAACTATGCATATACCGATGGCGTTGTAACCAAAGACACTGATCCGGCAAAAGTGGATATCACTATTCCGGGAATAAGTTCACACATTGCCAATACCTGGTTGACGTATCGTTTTACGGATAAGCTATTGAAAGGATTCGGGATGTCGCTTGGAGCACAATATCAGGGTGGACGTACTTCGTGGTATGTGTTCGACGGTACTCAACAAAATTTACCCGATTATTTCAGGCTCGACGGTGCAGTATCATATCAGGTGAATAAGTTTACCATTGCTCTGAATGTAAACAATATTACCAGCAAATATTTATACACTGGAGCTTACTATAGTTATGGAGGATTTTATGAATGGCAATCGGAGCCACTGATTAATTCAAGGCTGAATATTACCTATAAATTCTAAAAAAACACCCACAATCCCTTCCGACAAATCAGGAGAGATTGTGGGATTTACGGTGATTAAATCAATTAATTTTTCCCTAATGAAAAAGATATTCCATCAAATTCATCTTTGGCTTGGACTGGTGTCCGGGCTTTTGGTCTTTATAATAGCCACTACCGGGGCATTGTATGCTTTTCAGGACGAAATAACCGGCATAGGCAAGTATCACTATGTGACGGAGCAAAATAAAAGTTTTATGCTTCCCACGCAATTGGGCGAAACCGCCAAAAAATTATTGCCGGGCAAAGAACTTCATGCCGTAAAGTATAATGGTAAGGCGAAAGCTGCCGAAGCCATTTTCTATGGTTATAATCCAAGCTATTACTTTATCGTTTATCTGAATCCGTACAGCGGGCAAGTACAAAAGGTGAAAGATATGAATAAGGATTTCTTCCGGTTCATCATGCAGGGACACTTTTATTTGTGGCTACCACCACAAATAGGTCATCCGCTGGTGGCATCAGCCACACTGGCATTTGCGTTGGTACTACTTACAGGTCTGGTGATCTGGATTCCCAAAAATCGAAATGTCCTCAAAAACCGCGTATGGTTTCGATGGAAAAAAGGCACAAAATGGCCGCGCATCAACTTCGACCTGCACGTGATAGGAGGATTATACGTTACTGTTTTTGCTCTTATCTTTGCCATCACCGGCTTGGTTTGGGGATTTCAATGGTTTGCCCAATCGTATTATAAAGCGATGGGAGGCGAAAAATCACTTGCTTACTCCGATGTAAGTCCATACAAACACACTCCCGATTCAACACAACACCCCGAAAAACCCATTGATCGGGTTTGGATACTAATGCAACGGGAATACCCCTCCGCGGGCTCCATCGAAGTGCATCCGCCGCATACCGACAGCACTGCCATTGCTGCCAATGCCACTCAGCACGATGGGAAATACTGGAAAACCGATTACCGTTACTTCGACCAGCATAACCTAAAAGAAGTCAGCATGAAGAATATCTACGGGAGATATGCCGATGCCGGTTTTGCCGACAAGCTTTTCCGCATGAACTACGAAATCCACACCGGAGCCATACTGGGTTTGCCCGGCAAGATATTTGCATTTTTGATGAGCTTGTGTATAGCCAGTTTTCCTATAACAGGTTTTATCATCTGGTGGAAGAAAAGAAAGAAAAAATAAATATATTTGCAACGGTAAATCGGAGGTATTCTGAAAAAAGTTGTTTGACCATAAAAAAATAATTTAAATGAAAAAGCAGGTCGGTTCGTGAGAATCGACCTGCTTGCCTTAATAAGGGAAATCAACTGTTGAACACCCTCTTCACTTTAAAAAACTAAACCTACCTAACCAGAGAAAAAATATTTTTTTGAACTTAATATGGATAAACTCCCGCAGAAGCTCCCGCTATATATGAATTTAATGTCTGACGGTCGAATGTTGTACCATCTGCACGATTAATAATGGCAAAACCATTATTTGCTGTGGATCCATTATCCCATACAAAGGGGACTAAACCGTAGTTTTTTGCTTGTTGGGTAACATATTGGTAGTAATATGCTCTTGAATCAAGATGGTGCTGAAGTGTAGTACCAGTTAACGATGAACGGCGTATAGCACCAAATTCTCCTAAAATAACCGGATATCCTTTGTCCACAAAGTTGGTTTTCATACTTTGAAATTGAGATTGCACATAACTCTCTTGTCCCCATGTAGAGATTGAGCCATATTGTGTATAACTTGTACCCCAAAGGTAAATACTGCTACTGGTGGTATCTCCACAGAAATCCCATGGATCATAATAATGCACTTCCACCATTAATTTATTGGAGATCGCATCGGTAGAAACTTTTAAATAACTTACAGCATATCCTATATTGGTATTATAGGATTGAATAATCAGATTTCGGTAAGTATTCTTACCACCTGTCGACCGTACTGCATTCACAAATGTTTGATTATAAGATTGTTGAACTGTATTATTTTCGGTTGTTGGTGCATTGTAATCAGCATGTACCTCGTTGGTTCCTGCAAAAAGAAGATGCTCATCATATCCTCTGAAATAAACTGCAATTTGCTCCCAAAGAGCTTTTTGTTTAGCATTGACTGCATCTTGTTTGGCATAGGTCGGATTATTTTCCAGCCAACCATCATCATAGTGTATGTTAATAATAACATACATATTGTTTTTATAGCAATAATCCACCACTTCTTTCACCCGGGCCAGCCACGATGCCTTTATTTTACACGTACTTGCATCTTCAATATAGCTATTCCATGCACAAGGAATGCGTATGGAATTAATTCCGGCTGCTTTTATAGAATCAATCAAAAGTTGTGTAACTTTTGGATTCCCCCAAGCTGTTTCGCTACTAGGAACTTCGAGCGAATTGCCTAAATTCCAACCTACAAACATTTTTGAAGCAAGTGTTTTAGCATCACTAGACATTCCGGTTGCATCACCCGCTATTGGGCTACTGTAATCGGGATAAGTAACTTTTTTTATTTCTTGTTTTACCTGAATCAATACGGTAGTTTTTTGATCCATAATCAAGGTAAGTGTTGCGGTACGGACACTGCTGGTTGTATTTTCAGCTGCAGTAACAATCAGTTTGTCACTGGTTTTTGATGATGTGTTGAATGAAACGCTACACCATGTTTGATTAGAAGCAACAACCCAGTTACTTCCATTCATGTTTACAGTCAATGTATCATTACCTCCGTCTCCGGTAAATTTCAGTGTATCTGGAGTAGCTGTAAAGATAGGATCGGTTACTACAGGGGAGTCTACCGACTCATTCCCTTTGCATGAAACTGAAAGAGTAATAATCGCTACTGCGAATAAAAATTTAGTAATCCACTTGCTCATCTTTGAATTTGTTAAATAAGAATTAATAAATTATAAATATGGGAAGAGTCAAACTCTTCCCATATTAGATTTAATTTGATGCTATTTAATGTGCATCGTAATAATCTTTACTTACAAAGTTATATACGTAATAACATGCATCTTCTCCTGACAAAGCTTTATCCCGTAAAACGCCTATCTGCATGGAGTTTGCTGTTAATGAGAATATCTTCAACAAGCCACCCCATGTTTTTACTTTGCCATCATATTCATATGGGTGAATAAGTGTAACATCAGTCAGTTTAATGGTATGATTGGTTTCATCAAGCATATAAGTTCCTGATTGCTGACCACCCATAGTAATACCATTCGTAGTTGATGTATGATTTACAGTAGCGTAAGGTCCGTTTTTCAGGTTGAAAGTCATAGACCCAAAATCAACTGCAGCCATTAACCATGTATTTCCCGAGTAAGAAGGAGACCAGTTCCAAGTGTCCGAAATACCTAATGCGGTTTTAACTTGAGCTGTTGTGTATCCGGCTGCATACAATGCGAGACTTGCCCATGAATCTTCTGTTCCGTAATAATACATCGGACCAGTCCAATATTTACTTTTTTTGTTTGCATCCAGATCGAGATACCATGTTTTTTCATTGCCGTATCCTCCAGCTAGATTAACCCACATAGCACCGCTTACAGCATTTTTGTCCACTGTGCTTACTGTTATAACTGTAGTATCAGCCTGAACAAAGCCACCTGCACTTTCTACCCCATAAACAAATTTATATATTCCGGGGAAAGCAATGTTGACAGTATCTTTCACACGGGTTGAACGACCATACGGAGTAACCCACATTGGAGTGGCATTTGGGGTTAAACTTGTCAGAACAATATCATTGGCATTTTCAGACGAAGCTGCTACTGTAAACGATAATTTGCTTTTGTCCAATAGAGCTCCCAATTCAGGATTATCGGGGGTACAAGCTGTGAATAACAGTACCAACCCAAACAATGGATATAATATTTTTAATTTATTTTTCATGTCTGTATATATTTACATTATTAAATAATTGTTACCAACCAACATTTTGAACTAAAACTCCAGACGACAAAGTAATTTGATCGTTTGGTACTTGTTGAAATCCGCGTGTAGTTGTTATATTGGCTTGTAATTGAGCTGCTGTTGGTGCAGTACCACCATTATTAAAATACGAAAAGGTTGTGTTTGCAACAATTGTTGAAGCAGCAGTAGAGATACCTTGCCGTAGCAAATCCCAATAACGGATACCTTCACCTACGAATTCCAATCGACGTTCAGCCAAAATATCTGCATTTGTCACAGAACTTACAGCAGTAGCTGTTGGTACGGCCCGTTGATGAACCAAGTTGTAATAACTTGCAGCATTTGCACTTCCTAGTTCGGCAGCCATCAATAGAACATCGGAATAGCGAATGACAAAATAATCTTGATCTTGACTAATTTGGAAATCAGTGGCAATAGATTTTCCATTAATATCGCACATCGGGCTGTATTTCTTCAAGTAGTAACCCGTGTATTCCCTATTACTAGCAGACTTTGTGTATGCAATGCTCTCATCTGCAATAGAAATTATGGATGCAAAACGCCGAGAATCAGTAGAAGTAAATGCATTCCAAAGTATTGGATCTACGGTACAAGCTCCCCAACCATATTGATATGGATAATGAGATTCTTCACGAATACCTTCCATAACCATCCATCTATTACCTGTAATATTTCCATTGTAATCTTGAGTTGAAGAGTATTTGATAGAGAAAACAACTTCTTTGTTATCTTCACCGGCATATGTAACTCCTTTAGCTGTTGAAGCAGCCGGCCATAAAGTAGTAAAATCACTAACCAAACCATGGCCGCTATTTGAAATTACATCTTCAACTGCTGCTAAAGCAGTGGCTTTAGTTTCACCGCCGATTTCAGTTGCACCATAGTAACCTGTATAGAATAAATAAACACGAGCTAATAAAGATTCAGCAGCCCATTTTGTCACCCTACCACTTGTAGTATTTGAATAAATAGTAGAAGCCAAATTATCTGACGCAAAACGTAAGTCGCTCATGATTTGTGCATAAGTTTCAGCGGGTTCAGCTTGAGCTATGTTGTCGGTTGATGGGACAGTCAATAAAGGTACTTTTTCCCATAAACGAACCATATCGAAATAACAATATGCACGAATAAATTTAGCTTCCGCTTCAATTTTTGGTCTTAATGCTGTACTGTCTCCCCAAGTAACTTGATCCAATTTACTAATTAATAGATTGCAACGGTAGATTGCTTGATAATAAGCTTTCCAGTTGCTACTATAAGTTGATACATCTGATGGTGAAATCGTTTTATTAAACTCGTCTAACATTTGATATCCATATCCATCAGATGCACCGGTACCACCAAAGCAGTTGTCGGAAAAAACTTCTGATGCCACAGGAAAAGAGACTCCTCCTTGCCATAGCAAATTTAATCCATTGTAGCAACCCACTAAAGCTGTACTAGCTTCTGTAGGAGTCTTGTAATAGTTCTCACTGGTTATTTTTGGATCTGTCAACGTTGTAGTGAGGAAATCACTGCACGAATTGAATGCAATCATTGCAGTAATTGCAAGTGCGATAATTTTATATTTTTTCATATCTGTATCTCTTAAAAATTAGAATTTAACATTAACGCCCATTAAAAATGTTCGTGATCGAGGGTACGTACCTACGTCGACTCCCTGACCAAAGGAATAAACACCGCTAGCATCCGATCCGGAATTACCAACTTCAGGATCCATTCCATCATACTTGGTAAATGTAAATAAGTTTGTAGCAGCTATATATAAGTGAAATTGGCTTAGATTTTTCCATTTAATTAACTTCGCAAAGTCGTAACCAAATGTCACATTTGATATTCTTAAATAGCTTCCACTCTGAACATATAAATCAGAAAACTCAGCCCAATTTGCATTATCTTGGGTTACGCGAGGAACTGTATTTGATGTCCCCTCACCATGCCAACGGTTAAGAATAGCAGTAGTCCAGTTACCATAGCTATTTGCTATGTTCCGGTATGATTGAACAATCTTATTACCAGCTACTCCATTCATACTTACTCCAAGATCAAAGTTTTTGTAATTGCAAGAAAGACTTAATCCGAAAACATGATGGGGATTTGGGTCCCCGATATTGGTTTTATCAGCAGATGTGATTGTGCCATCACCGTTCACATCTACATATTTTACATCACCGGGTACGGCGCTTGGTTGTAAAACCTTTCCATTACTTTTATATGATTGTACTTCTGCCTCATTTTGGAAAATACCGGCTGTTTTATAACCCCAGAAATAACCAATAGGCTCTCCTGCTGATGCACGGAAAAATTCAGGTGAGTTGTCATATAAAAGACCTGTACCTCCATGGATAATACCGTCATCAGTCGGGATATTATTTACTACGTTTTTGTTATAAGCATATGAACCGGATATAGAATAGCTAAAATCTTTACCAATATTATTGTTATAAGACAATTGAAGTTCTATCCCCTTGTTGGTAACGTCACCACCATTAATATATGGACTAGTAGAAACACCGGCAGTAGCCAATAATGGAGCCGCAATCAACCAATTTTTAGTGGTTTTATTATATAAATCGACGCTTAAATTTAATTTGCTATTTAGAAACCGAGCATCAAAACCAATATTGGTTTGATAAGAAGTTTCCCATTTTGTCTTTTCTACACCCACTGTTGAAGGATATGAACCCGCTGTTAAAGTCGAATTGTCACTCCCAAAATTATATTGGGCATTTGATAATGAGATTAATGAAAGGTAATTGAAAGAGGTAATAGCATCATTACCATTCGTACCCCAACTGGCACGGACTTTCAGGAAGTCCATCCAGTTTTTAGTAGATTCCATAAACGCTTCGTTACTTGCGACCCAGCCGCCGGATAAAGACGGAAAGTAACCCCATTGTTGACCTTTAGCAAATCTTGTAGATCCATCAGCACGCATAATAGCAGAAGCCATGTAGGTTTCTTTGTAGTTATAATTTATTCGTCCGAAAAAAGATGCTTGTGCATATACAGCATTAGCATTCCCCGTTAACGAAAGTGAGTGTGTGAGAGTTTGTTTATCTGCATCATCAGAACTTCCACTCATCGTATAGCTTGTTATTTCTGATGTACTTAAATAGCTACTATTAAAATTTCCAAATAAAGTCGTGCCTGTATTAGATCCACTCATCCATGAACCTTGATATTTTCGTACCGAGCTACCTGCCAAAACATCAAACTTATGGTCGTTTATTTGAAATAAGTAATTAATTGTATTATCCCAGTTCCAAGTATAATTTTGGGAAGCACTTTGACTAATAGTTTCGTAATCTCTGTACGAATAAAGGGATAAATTGGAGTAGCTAGGAGAGTAACTATGATATGCTGATGAATAATAGTTAAAACCAAACGTTGATTTAATTTTCAAATTCTTAATAGGCTGAAGTTCTGCATACACATCCCCAATTAATTTTTGACTTTTCGTATTATTTTGGTTATTTAGCTGCATTAAAGCATAAGGATTTGCTTCACCAGTGTACCATGCTCCACCATTATATACTGTTGAATTCTGACTATTCAAATAATTACCATTTGCATCATACATTGCTAGTAGTGGACTCGTTGATAAAGCTCCTCGAAGAGAATTACTGTATACACCACCGTCACTTATACCGCGTTGATTTATAAACGAAAAAGTTAAATGTTCGCCAACTTTCAATGCATTATCATACATTGAATGTTCAGTATTTGAACGGAAGTTATAGCGCTTGTAATCCGAAAGGCTGCTACCACCAATGATACCACCTTGTTCAGTGTAAGAAAGACCTAATGAATAGGTAGAAGTTGCGTTACCTCCAGTAGAAGACAAACTATAATTCTGAGTTGGTACATCTTTCGAGATCATTTGATCCAACCAGTTTGTTCCGGTACCCAATGCTGTAATTTGCGATTGTGTGAAGAGAGGTGATTTACCCGAGTTAATTGCCGCCTCATTTTGAATTGTAGCATATTGTTGTGAATTCAACATATTTGTTTTACGAGCAGCATTTTGAATACCATAGTAGGCATCAAATGAAATTTGCCATCCTTTTTTACTTCCAGAGCTCCCAGTTTTAGTCGTAATCAATACTACACCATTAGCTCCATTTACACCATAGATAGCACAAGATGCAGCATCTTTTAATATGTCAATAGATGCAATATCTGAATTGTTTAAGTAAGTTATGTCACTACTTATTACTCCATCTACAACGTAAATTGGGCTTGCATTCCCAATTGTACCTGCTCCGCGGATATTCACTTTAAAACCACCACCCGGTTGACCTGAAGTAGATGTAATGTTTACACCTGCAGTTTGTCCTTGTAAGGCCTGCATAGCATTAGTGGTGTTCATCTTTTGAAGATCTTCACCTTTTACAGATACGGTTGCGCCGGTGACTAATTTTTTCTTTTGCACCCCATAACCCATAACGACTACCTCATCTAAAGATCGTTGATCTTCTTTTAAGCGAATAGTTATTTTGGTTCCGCTAACTTTTACTTCCTGCCCTAAAAAGCCGATGTAAGAGAATTTAATTGCTTGTCCTGCTTTTGCCGGAACTTCAAAGACACCATTAAAGTCTGTTACCGATCCCGAGTTTGTCCCCACTACCATAACGCTTACACCGATAAGTGGCTCACCGTTTGTTGCAGATAAAACTGTTCCAGAAACTTTCCCATTAGCATTCTGCGCCGTGGCTATTCCAAAAGAACATAGCATCACTGCGAGGATTGCATACTTATTCAAAAGGTTTCTTGAAACCCTCCGAATACATTGAATCACGTGATTTTCATTCATAATTCATTTTAATTTAAAATTAATAATTGGTTGTTGTTTATTTGGTTGTTGTTATTTAAAGCTTACTGAAATGTTACTTCCAGTATAATGTATGGTTTTTTCATCTTTTGTAGGTGAGTCAATACCAACAGGATTATTCGCCTGAACTAAAATAATGCTGATATTGCGTTCTTTTGTCATTCCCTTAAAACTACCCTTTCTATCGGCAATGGTTACTATTTTATTTCTATCATCGTATGTAAATTTAATTGTTGCGCTGGCATCTCTTTCGTAATTGTAATTTATGTTTTCATCTTCATATAAGGTAAAAGTTCCGTTTTTACCGGCATAAACGTACAATGTCAGATCTATTTGAGCTTGCGTCGTGTTTTGAATTACTTTCCCCATAGGCAAAATACTTCCGGCTGCAACATATATTGGCATTCTGTCATAGGCTGCATCTACCATTTGTTTTTGACCACCTGCTGTGTATTTTCCATTATAGAGGTTATACCATCCGGTCTCTTTGGGAAAATAAACTTCACGGGTGCGGGCTTTGTATTGATAAACCGGGCATATCATTAATTCTTTTCCGAACATATACTGGTCACTGATATCCAACACATTCTTATCGGTTGAATAGTCCATCATCAATGCACGCATAATCGTGAAATCGTTGAAATGACTCATTCCTGCCATGGTGTAGATGTATGGCATCAAACGATAACGCAATTGCGTATAGTATAACATTGTTTTGTAAGCAGGATGATTATCCGGAGCAATATTCCATAGCTCACGATATGGGAATTGTCCATGGGTGCGAAATAAGGGTACAAATGCACCAAATTGATGCCAGCGAACATTTAGCTCTCGCCATTCATTTAAATCTTCCGATCCCTCTTTGGCCTGTTCGTAACGCTTTTCTACACAGAAACCGCCATTATCCATGGTCCAGTATGGGACGCCACTGATGGAGAAATTAATACCGGCTGAAATTTGTGCTTTCATATCTTCCCAGCGCGTAGCAATGTCGCCACTCCAGGTTGCAGTCGAATAACGTTGCAGGCCGGCAAAGCCCGAACGGGTGAGCAGAAACACACGTTTATTATTATCTGTACCGCGCTGTCCATCATAAATGGCTTCAGCATTCATTAAAGCATAGGCATTAAAATATTCCGTTGATGGACCAAGTGCAGTTGGTCCACACAATGCTTTGCGGTAAGGCATATCAGTACAATCACGAACGTTTGGTTCACTGGCATCCATCCACCATGCATCGATGCCCAGTGTATAAAGATGTTCTTTCATTTGTTTCCAGAACAATTTACGGGCATCTGCCGAATAAGCATCGTAAAATGAACCTATATAACCCGGACCTACCCAATCGCGAATACTATCCTTTATAGCTTGCATATACATCCAGCCTTTACTTTCAAACTCTTTGAAATGCTCGGTGGTTTGGTAGAATTTAGGCCAAACTGAAATCATAATCTTTGCGTCGAGAGCATGGATGGAATCAACCATTCCTTTTGGATTCGGGAAACGGCTTTTGTCAAATTCATGACTTCCCCATGCCGTTTCGGGCCAATAATTCCAATCAAGAACAATATTATCTATTGGGATTTCGCGACGACGGAATTCTTTGAGTGCATCAATAATTTCTGTTTGTGTTTTATAACGTTCACGGCTTTGCCAAAAGCCCATGGCCCACTTAGGCATTATTTGTGCCTTGCCGGTGACGGTGCGATAGCCGCTGATAACCTCATCGGGATTATTTCCACGTATAAAGTAGTAATCCAGCTGTTGCCCCATTTCGGACCACAAGGAAAGTTTAGTTTGTTCCTGGTCGGAAACCGGACTCAATGCTTTTAGTCCAATATACGAAATTCCGCCGTCAGGAAGCCATTCTATGCGAAGTCTGTGTTTCTTCTCGGCTGACAATTTAATCGAAAATTTATAACTATTCGGATTCCAGGCTGTACGCCAACGTTCGGCCACAACCAAGCTATCATCAATATAAACCTTAGTATATCCGGCATAGTACAATATAAATCTGAAAATTCCACTTTCTTTAGGCTGGATTTCACCCTGCCAGGTAACTGCAGCATTGTTGAGAGGAAAGTCTTTGGGAAAGTTTTTTATGGTTTGAATATTCTCGTAGTCAACGGATGATTCTGCTCTTTCAAGGGAAATATTTTTAGACGTTTTGTCAGCCATGTAAGTAGCGGTAAGTCCCCCTTCTTTTCCGTTTTTATCGAACAATCTGAATTGATCCAAATTTACGTAAGGGCGCGGGTCACCGAAGCGACTGAATGAGTAATTATCCCAAAGAACTCCATAGTTTTTATTGGAGACAATAAATGGAATGGAAACTTTGGTGTTGTATTGAAATAACTCCTCATTTTTCCCTTTATAATTAAACTCATCTGACTGATGTTGACCCAAACCGTAAAATGCTTCATCAGCTGGCGATTCGAATACCTGACGGAAAGTGTAACCTGATTTACCTTCAACTTCAATTGGTTTGAATGTTTTCCCTCCACCACGTTGCTCCTGAAGAATTACGTTTCCTTTCAGATCGGTAAATTTGATTTCTCCGGTCTTTAATGATACAAATACTTTCGTAGTTACTGTTTCCAAAACTACTGTTTCATTTTTTTCGGAAACCTGCCATCCATTTTGTTGTGTTTTGACATAAGCTGTAATGAGGCTCTGCGTTTCGGGAAGTTTTTTTGAGGGAGAAGCTGTAACATGAATGATGTCATTATTTACAACTTGTAAACGAATTGTTCTTACAGCTTCTGGTGAAGACTGATTTAATGAAATAAGAATGCCATCTGGCATTTTCTGAAAGTTAGCACAATTGCATCCTACCACCGATGCAATGCAACAAAACAACACAATTAATTTATACCTGATCATGATTTCTATAATAGTTTTTACAGTATTCTAATAAAGAGGAATCCCACATTTAAGGTTATGCAAATATACACTACAGAATTCATCTGAATAGGGTTCAATGTTGCTATCGGTGGTTGTATTTGATAACCTATGGGGTGTAAATGTTCACTGGATGGGCGCGGATTGATAACATCACGTTTTATCTTTCTGTAAGACGTAATAATTTCATACATTTGCGCTATAAATTCAATTGCTAATTCTTTTTATGAAAAGACACCTATTATTTTTAGTCCTAATTGTTGCACTTAGTGTGAAAGCTGAAACTTATAATTTCGCACGGTTAGATAATACTCACGGTTTATCGAACAATCAAATTGAATGTATTTTCAAAGATAGTCGTGGCTTTATGTGGATCGGGACAAACTATGGATTAAATCGATACGACGGATACAACTCCCGAATTTACAAATCTATCAAGAATGACACTACTAGCCTGATAGCAAACGCTATTAGTGATATTAAAGAAGATGCCTCAGGTAATTTGTGGATAAGAAGCAATTCAACCTATATTATTTACAATATTAGAACAGAGAAATTTATTCGTAATTTATCAACAATACTTTCTCCTTTAGGTATTCATTTTGTTCCGTCACTTATTGAAATAGATTCTCAGAAAAATTTTTATTTATACAAACCTAATGATGGGATATATAAATATGATGTAAAACTCAAAAAACTTATTCATTATAAACAATCAATAAACCCAAAATCTCTTAGTCTTGGAACAATTAAAAGTATAAGAGTTAGACAAGGATTTTTTTGGATTTTGTTTCAGTCCGGATTATTAGAACGTTTCAATGAAAAGGCAAAGAAAGTAGATTTTAGAAATGCTTATGTGGCTCAGAATGCAACAGGCTCTACGATTGGTAAAAATCTGTATTTGGATGCCAATGGTTGCCCATGGGTTTATCCCGGCATTAGCGATAAAGGGGTTTTATACTATGATTTATCCAGATCCGAATGGCATTTTTTTGGAAACGATAAAAAGGATTTTCAAGGGTCTATAGGCCATTTTATTAGTTCTAACTTTGTGCGTTCTATTGCACAGGACAAAAGATCAAGAATATGGATTGCTACCGATCACGGGGGAATTAATATTTATGATAAGGTAAGCAATGAAATTACAATCCTTCGGAATGATCCAATGAATCCGAATTCATTAAGCCAAAATTCAGCTATTAGTTTGTATTGCGATAATACCGGAATAATGTGGGTGGGAACCTATAAAAATGGAGTTTCATATTATCATCCGGGAATGTTTAAATTTGACAAGTCCCCATTATTCTTCTATCATAATCCGGACCTGGAAACCAGAGATTGTAACGCCCTCTACGAAGATATGAAAGGGAATTTATGGATAGGGACCAATGGAAGTGGCGTGCTGAAATGGGAAACCGAGAGCCAGAATTTTCGTCTTTATCGCAATCAAAAAGGAGATTTGTCGAGTATTTCGTCTGACATTATCACTTCCGTATTGCAGGATAAAAAAGGATCAATGTGGTTTGGAACTTTTCTTGGAGGCCTGAATCAGATGGTCAGTGAAAAATTTGTTCATTATTTTCCAGATGTAAATAACCCGAACTCACTCTCGAATAAAAGCGTTTATGGTCTTATAGAGGATCCGCAACAGAATCTTTGGATCGGAACTCTTGGTGGTGGAGTAGACCAACTGGATGTCACAAGAAAAAACTTTCGCCGGCACGATGTCGGTAATGTCCCCGGGATGTCTTCTAATTTCATTTTGTCGATGTATTCAAAAGATGCTAATATGGTATATGTCAGTACAGCGTCAGGAATTGATCTTTTAAATACCTCAAAGAATACCATTATTCCTGTTTTTAAAGGACGTTCGCAGCAGAATAAACTTTCTGATTTAATCATTTATAATACTCTTATCGATAGCCGAAACCAACTTTGGATTGCGACAGACAACGGAATAAATATTTATAATTCTCAAAAAAAATCGATAAGCTATATCAATAAATCTTCGGGATTACCAAGCGATCAGGTTGTTTCTTTGGTTGAGGATAACAGTGGGAATATATGGGCTGGAACGCGAAATGGGCTAGCTTGTATTTATTGCTCTACCGATTCTAAAACAAAAGAATACCGATATAATGTCGTTTCCTTTGATGAAAACGATGGATTGTTAGGTTCTATTTTTAATCAGAATGCAATATTTAAAAACAAACAAGGTAAGATCTTTATCGGCTGCACGAAAGGTTATACAGTCTTCGACCCTCAGAATATTCATTTTAATACCATCCTGCCACAACCACATTTCACAGAATTGCTGATTGGAAATGAAGAAATAGTGCCCGGAAAGAAGTACAAGAACCGGATTATATTGGATAGTTCTATTACAGATAAGAGTCGGATTGTTTTGCATTATGATGAAAAGAATTTTACAGTAAACTTTTCTGCATTGAGCTATATCCATCCTGAAAAAAATCGTTATCGTTATAAACTAAAAGGTTTTGATGAAGATTGGACGGAAACCAAAAGTGGAATAGGATCTGCTTCTTACTCGAATCTGGATCAGGGAACATATCAACTCATTGTTTATGCAAGCAACAATGATAATGCCTGGAGTGCAAAGCCGCTGATTTTGGAAATTGTCATTCAGCCTCCTTTCTGGTTTACATGGTGGGCTTTTACATTCTATTTTATCTTAGGCCTTGTAGTACTGTGGTATATTATTAATTTTAATCTAAGAAAACAAAAACGAGAATTTGAAAATCAACATCGGGTACAAGAAGCAAAACAATTGCACGAAATGGATGAAATGAAATTCCGGTTTTTCACGAATATAAGTCATGAGTTTCGTACGCCACTGACATTAATTATTAATCCGGTAGAAAAGCTACTAAAAGAGGACAAAGCAGAGGAAGACAAGGCATTACTTTCCATTATTCAACGGAATGCTTATGGATTGCTGGAACTGGTAAATCAGCTGTTAGATTTCAGAAAACTAGATGTCCACAAAGACACATTGAATATATCTGTAGGCGATGTGGTGGCTTATATTAAAGATATTTGCTATTCGTTTACTGAGCTAGCGAATCAGAAATCTATTAATTTTTCATTTTCAACATCTATTAGTGAGCTTCGTATGGAGTTTGATCCGGAGAAAATAAAGAAAATTGTATTTAACCTTCTTTCGAATGCATTTAAATTTACACCCAACTCAGGAAAAATTGATGTAAATATGAGTTTAATCCAACAGCTTAATGAAGATAAGAAATTGCTTAAGATCACGGTTGCTGATAGTGGCATCGGCATTCCCGCCAAAGACCTTGATCGTATTTTTGAACGATTTTATCGGGTTGAAATCCCGGAGAATGGAAATCAGACAGGAACTGGAGTTGGTTTGCATATAGTTAGCGAGTACGTCAAATTACACGAAGGTGTAATAGGCGTTGAAAGCCAGATAGGTAAAGGTTCAATATTTACTGTTATGATTCCGGCTAATCAGCATATTCAGGAAGAAATCATAGCACAAAAACGAGAAAATGATGACCCAGCGGAAGAAATTACATTTGAAGAAGATATAGTTTCTGAAGACCAAAGAACGAAACTGCCATTAATGTTGATTGTGGATGATAATCATGATTTCAGAAACTTTTTGACAACATTGTTTACCCAAAACTATAGAATTTTGAGTGCCGAGGATGGTGAAAAGGCCTATCAAATTATTCTGAACAAAATGCCCGATCTAATTATTTGTGACGTGATGATGCCTAAAATGGATGGTTTCGAACTGTGTAAACTGGTGAAAAATGATATTCGCATTTCTCACATTCCAATAATATTACTTACAGCCAAAGCCGGGGATGAAAATAAATACCGGGGATTGGAGGCCGGAGCCGAAGATTATATTTCAAAGCCATTTAATATGGAAATGCTTACGCTTAAAGTGAACCGTATTCTTGAAAGACAAAAGAAAACCCGTGATCAGTTTAAACATAAAGTGGATATTACCACCAGTGATGTGCAGATAACAACTATGGACGAAAAGTTTGTGAAGAAAGCAGTAGCCTTGGTAGAAGCAAATATTTCAACCAGTGAATTTCTTGTAGAGGATCTATGCAGAGAGATGGGAATGAGTCGGGTATATTTTTATAAAAAAATACTTTCTCTCACCGATAAAACTCCTTCTGAATTTATTCGGTTTATTCGGTTGAAACGTGCCGCTGATCTGTTGGAGAAAAGTCAACTATTTGTCAACGAAGTGGCTTTTCAAGTAGGCTTTAACGATCCGAAGTATTTCCGGAAGTATTTTAAAGATGAATTTGGTATCAGTCCGAATGAATATAAAAAGAAATTTCTGAATTAAGGAAGTACCTTTCCGAAAGAACTGCCGAAACTCAATTATTCAGGAAAATCCGCCGGATTGGATGGAAAAACAGATACGGGTTGTATCGCGTTACACTGCAAAAAGCAGCAGCGGCGTATATCTTTTCGAAATACGAACGAAACAACAAGATGGATGCTTGTTTTTGTACCTCCTTATTCCGAACATAACATTTCGCCCCCCAATTAGAAACATATCCCTCTATAATACAGGTCACCCGGGTCGGTACGGTTCCTTTTTTATTTCTATTTTTGCATAACTCCAGTTATCCAGAATACATATGAAAATCAACACATTCAAACTAGCCGTTCTGCTTTTTTCGCTGCAACTCCCATTGGCGGCCCAGACAACAGTTTATCCTTTCCAAAATATTGCTTTGTCCGACGATAAACGAGTCGATAACCTTCTCTCGTTAATGACTTTGGATGAAAAAGTGAATGCCCTTTCTACCAATTTAGGTGTTCCCCGCTTGGGCATTCGTAATACCGGACACTCCGAAGGGTTGCATGGTATGGCACTTGGTGGTCCCGGCAATTGGGGCGACTTCTCTGCAGTTGGTCACATTCCTAAAACTTATCCAACAACTATTTTTCCACAGGCTTACGGACTCGGTGAGACTTGGGACACAGAACTGATTCAAAAAGTGGCTGATGTTGAAGCTACCGAAATACGCTTTTATGCACAAAACCCAAATTTACAAAAAGGTGGCATGGTGCTGCGTGCTCCGAATGCTGATTTGGCTCGCGATCCTCGTTGGGGACGTACTGAAGAAAGCTATGGTGAAGATGCATTTTTGGGCTCGCGACTTACAGTAGCTTTTGTGAAAGGGTTACAGGGAAATGATCCCAAATACTGGAAGTCCGCTTCGCTCATGAAACATTTCCTGGCCAACAGTAACGAGGATGGCCGCGATTCGACTTCGTCAAATTTTGATGAACGACTTTTCCGCGAATACTATTCTTTTCCTTTTTATAAAGGAATTACCGAAGGCGGTTCGCGTGCATTTATGGCTTCGTACAATGCCTGGAATGGGGTACCAATGACTATAAATCCGGTATTAAAAAATATTACCCGCGATGAATGGGGAAATAACGGCATTATCTGTACCGATGGAGGGGCGCTTACCTTGCTGGTGAATGCGCACAAAGCATTCCCAACAATGACTGAAGGTGCTGCAGCTGTAGTTAAAGCTTCTGTGGGTCAATTCCTCGACACATTTAAGCCCTACATTTACGAGGCATTAAAGAAAGGCTTACTGAATGAGAAAGACATAGATAATGCTATCCGAGGAAATTTTTTCGTGGCATTGAAACTGGGATTGCTGGATGGTGATCAAACTAACGTGCCGTATGCTAACATTGGCGTAACCGATACCGTTTCGCCATGGAACAAACCGCAGATCAAAGCTTTTGTGCGTAAGGTAACGGCTAAATCGGTGGTTTTGCTCAAAAACAGCTCGAATCTGTTGCCACTAAATAAATCGAAAATCAAATCCATTGCCGTCATCGGACCTCGGGCTGATGAAGTTCTGTTCGACTGGTACAGCGGAACGCCACCATATGCAGTAACTATCTTGCAGGGAATCAAAAATGCCGTTGGAAAAGATGTTGAGGTGTTTTATGCTCCGTCCAACCAAATGGACAAGGCAATCATTGCTGCCCGCAAAGCTGATGTGGCGATTGTTTGTGTAGGCAATCATCCTTACGGAACCGACGCGCGCTGGATGGTTTCGCCAGTACCGAGTGATGGACGGGAAGGAGTAGACCGTAAATCAATAACATTGGAACAAGAAGACTTAGTGAAGGTGGTGGCACAAGCCAATCCAAAAACGGTTATGGTATTGGTGAGTAACTTCCCGTTTGCCATCAACTGGTCGCAGGACAATGTCCCAGCTATTTTGCATATTACCAACAACAGCCAGGAATTAGGCAATGGTTTGGTTGATGTGATTTTTGGTGATGTCAATCCGGCCGGGCGAACCAATCAAACCTGGGTGAAAAGCATTACGGACCTGCCGCCGATGATGGATTACGATATTCGTCATGGCAGAACATACCAATACTTCAAAGGCAAACCGCTTTATCCTTTCGGATTTGGTTTGAGTTATACTTCGTTTGAATATTCCGGGTTGAAAACATCAAAACCGACTCTTTCTGATTCTATCATTGCATCAGTAAGTATAAAGAACACCGGCAAGCGAGATGGCGACGAAGTGGTTCAATTGTATGTTTCTTATCCCGGTTCGAAAGTGGAACGCCCGATGAGACAACTGAAAGGGTTTAAACGGGTGTTTATTCCTGCCGGTGAATCGAAAACGGTAGAAATTCCGTTGAAAGCGGAAGATTTGGCTTATTGGAATGTAGAAAAGCACACTTTTATCGTTGAAAAGGGGAACGTGAAGTTGATGGTTGGTAGTTCATCGGCAGATATAAAACTGACAAAGATATTATCCCTAGCCCTTAAAAGGGAATAAAGAGTAATTTAATTTATAATTGATACTAATATTTTCATAACCAAACTCTCTATTCCCTTTTAAGGGTTAGGGGACTTTATTTCGTACAAAATGAAAAAACAAATCATTCCCGCTTTGCTTTTGTTGGCTTGCAATTGTTTACAACCGCTTATGGCACAACAGAAACGACTCCTCGGCGATCCCGTGGATATGAGTCTCGATTTCAAAGATTTTCATAACACATTTTTCTTTGCCGATAAACTGGCTAGTTTTGACCCGGCTACTGCTAAAGGAAAGATAAGTTGGAAACGGTCGTCGCTTTACACCCGTCAGGCTTTTAACGTAAACACTATCTTGCCGCAGGATTTGACAATGCTCGATTTTCCGGGTGCAGCCTATCAGCAGAATCCGGAACTGAGCTTCACGGTAGAGTTTATTACGCCGCGAACTTTACGCATCAAAATGCTGACGACTCCGATGGAGCCGAAGCCTTTCGATTCACCTATGTTGGTAAAAGAACCGAGCAAAGACAGCTCGTGGAAATATGCCAAAACCAATACCGGACACAGTTATACCAGTGCGTTTGGAAAATTACTGATTGAAGTTAATCCATTCCGCATTGTGTTGATGGATGCTAAAGGAAACCGCCTGACTGATACCTGGCGTTGGAATGATAATGACTCGTCGCAGGTAAAGATCCTGCCTTTCAACTTTATTAAAAAGGGTGCAGACAACAGCCGTGAGATTAATCCGGTATTTTCGCTTTCGCCCAACGAAAAGATATTTGGTTGTGGAGAATCATTTACCAAGTTGGACAAGCGCGGACAAAAAGTTAATTTATACGTTACCGATCCGCAGGGACCGGAAACCGATCAGATGTATAAACCGATTCCATTCTTTATGAGTAACCGTGGTTACGGCATGTTTATGCACACTTCAGCCCCTGTTACCTGCGATTTTGGAAACACGTACGTGGGTGCCAATAAGCTTTTCATGGGCGATGAAGCATTGGATTTGTTCGTTTTCATCGGCGAACCAAAAGATATCCTGAACGAGTATACCGAAATCACCGGAAAAGCACATATGCCTCCGCTTTGGTCGTTTGGAACCTGGATGAGCCGCATTACTTACTTCGAACAAAAAGAAGGATATGAAGTGGCAGCCAAATTGCGAGAAAATAAAATCCCTGCCGATGTGATTCATTTTGATACCGGATGGTTTGAAACCGATTGGCAGTGCGATTATAAATTTGCCCCATCGCGTTTCTCCGATCCGCAAAAGATGATCAATGATTTGAAGAAGGATGGTTTCCATATTTCGTTGTGGCAACTTACCTATTTCACTCCAAAGAATAAGTTTTTTCCCGAAATCATCGACAAAAACCTGAATGTAAAGAATTCGAAAGGCGAAATGCCGTACGAAGATGCCGTGCTCGATTTCTCGAATACCAATACCGTGAAATGGTATCAGGATAAGCTGGCCGGATTGCTCAAAATGGGCGTAGGGGCTATCAAAGTGGACTTTGGCGAAGCTGCACCGTTGGAAGGAATCTATGCATCAGGTCGTGGCGGTTGGTACGAACATAATCTCTATCCATTGCGCTATAACAAAGCGGTGGCCGAAGTTACCAAGGCCACCAACAATGAAAACATTATCTGGGCGCGTAGCGCGTGGGCCGGTAGCCAACGTTATCCATTGCATTGGGGCGGCGATGCTGCCAACAAAGACATTGCCATGGAATCGGAATTGCGCGGCGGTTTGTCGTTTGGATTAAGTGGATTCTCATTCTGGAGTCACGACATTGGTGGATTTGTCCAATCTTCACCCGAAGCATTGTACCGTCGCTGGTTACCTTTTGGATTCCTTACTTCGCACAGCCGGGCGCATGGAGCACCTCCCAAAGAACCCTGGTTGTACAATCAAAGTTTCGTGAAGGCATTCCGCGAAGCTGCCGAAATGAAATACAAACTGATGCCATACGTTTATGCCCAGGCAAAGAACTGTACCGAAAAAGGGTTGCCGATGGTGCGTGCGCTGTTTGTTGAATTCCCGAACGATCCCGGAGCCTGGACAGTGGATGATGCTTACTTGTTTGGTTCGGACATCTATGTAGCTCCTTTGATGGAAAATACCAAAGGACGCCAGGTGTATTTGCCGGGTGGAAAATGGATCGATTATCAAACAGGAAAAACCTATAACCGCGGTTGGAACGATATCGAAGCCGGAGCAATCCCTTGTATCATTCTGGTGCGCGACGGAGCTGTGATTCCTCATGCTAAGCTTGCACAAAGTACCGATAAAATCGACTGGTCGAACATCGATTTAAATGTATATGGTGATGAACCGACAGCTAAAGGATTGGTATGCCTGCCAGCGGATAATAAATTGGTGCAAGTGGAAGTTTTCAAAAAGGGAACAACTTACGAGCTGCAGAAAGGTACGATTAGAGGAGTGAAATATCAGGTGAAATAACTGTTTATCTAAGACCCAGACTCCAAGTAGATAATAATTTCGAATAAAACTAACACATTGCTATGTAGAAGTGGAGAGGTGTGAACAGAAATATTGTAATTGAAGATATTGAAATTAAATAATAATATCAATATCTTATCTGTAATTAATAGAGATGAGGATAATCTAAATAATTTAATGATAGTATGAAAAAGAGTAAGACCACAATTTTGTTTCTAATTCTAATCTCTATTTTTTTTAGTCCTGTATTAAAAGGTCAGGGATTGTATGTTGGAACTAATTATCATCCACATGATGATAAGAATATTGAAAAAATCAAAAGTGACATCCAACTGATGAAAGCTGCCGGGTTTACTTCTGTCCGTATGGGTCATTTGGCTTGGGACAGTTATGAACCGGCAGAAGGGCAATTCGATTTTGAATGGTTCGACAAGGTGATGGATTTGATGAATGAGGCTGGAATTAAAGTAATTTTGGATATAGCAATACGACCAGCCCCAATTTGGTTGCATAAGAGATTTCCAACGATAGATATTGTTGATCCCAATGAACATCAGCTTTATGCAAACCACCGCTACATGGATGATATTGGAGATCCAAACTATCAGAAATATGCGCTACATTACACCGATGCCATTACAAAGCGGTATGCAAAACATCCTGCATTATTGGCTTTTGGTATAGATAATGAATCGGGCGACGGTCCGATCTCCTATTCCGAAGCAACAAGGGAAAGGTTTATACTCTGGTTAAAGAATAAGTATAACAATGCTGAGAGCTTAAATAAAGCATGGGCAGGTCAGCGTTGGTCACGGAGAATTAACGACTTTGAAGAAGTTGGTTTGCCAATTTCAAGTTCGGTAATTGGTGCTCCTGAAAGAGTCCTCGATTTCAGACGCTTTGTTTCAGATGAAGTCAATCAGTTTCTTTTTAAAGTAATTGATAAGGTAAATATCAATGCACCAAATGTATTAACGAATACTAATGCATGGTATTACAGCCCTTTGAAATATTTTGACTATGCAGAGATGGCCTATTCGGGCAAAATGACTCGCGAAGGTTGCGGCTTCTATCCGGGAAACTCATTAACTACTAATTGGGGAGTTATGAACTCTGCATTTGGAATTTCACGTATTCAATTTGAAAGCACAAATCCATTTTGGTGTAGCGAGTTTACGACCATGACAGCGGTGCCAAATTCTATCCGTAAATCGGCTTACGCTACACTGATGTATGGTAATCAAATGGTTTGCGGATGGACATGGCAAAGTATGCACGCTGGAGAAGAACAGTATCTGGAAGGAATGCTTGATTGGGATGGCATACCAAACCGCAAGTATGAGGAATATAAGAAAATAGCAACTGAGTTTAAAAAGATCGGGAAATTCTTCCCTTATAAACTTCAAGCAGAAGTTGGATTAGCATCTTCTTTCCCAAGCCAGATAGCAAGTAGTTCCTTCCCCGAACAACAGGATAACCAACTACAAGCTTGCTGGAATCTGTTTTATTATCGCAATATGGATGCTAACGTTGTAGAAATAAGCAAAAGTACGTTGAAATACAAACTGCTGATAGTACCCGGTGTAACTGTGATGGATGAAGCAACTGCTAGCAAAATCCGTGATTTTGTAAAAAATGGTGGAACTGTTATTATGACAAGCAATTCAGCTGTAGTTGACGAAACAGGCAAAGTATTTGCTTCCACCCGACCGGGCCGTTTAAGCGATGTGTTCGGAATACGGGTTGCAAGTTTTGAAGAGACAGAAAATCTAAATGAAATATCCCGTAAATCATACAAAGGTAAAAAGCTCGAGTTTACATATAAAGGAAAAGCTATTGATACAGAATCGACAAGGTTTGATGTGATTGAGCCGAAAGGAGCTGAAGTTATCGGAAGTATAACCAGCCTGGATAAGGACTATCCAACTATGACTTTAAACAAATATGGTAAAGGGAGAGCCATTTATGTTGGTCTGCCTGCTGATGGAAGTATACTTAATCCTTTGCTTGATGAACTTATAGATCAATTAAACATAAAAAAAGGTCCTGATGTACCTACGGGTATAATGGCCAGACAGATTGACAAAAATCATTTTCTTTATCTAAATGTCAGTGGTGAATCTAAAGAGATTAAAATGACAGGAAAATCTAAAAGTATCCTTTTAGATAAAAACTATGATGGAAATTTTAAAATAGCTCCTTACGAACCGGAATTTATAGAAATAAAATAAATTATGAGAAAATATTTTTTCTACGGAATAATTCTTTCCGTGTGTTCAATTGGCTTTAATAATGCCCAGATAAAAGTTCCTGCCTCATGTGGTCCGGTTCCAACTGAAAATCAGATGAGATGGCAGGAAATGGAATCTTATGCTTTTGTCCATTTTTCATTAAACACTTACACCGACCAGTCGTGGGGATTCGGGAATGAGGATGTCAAACTATTTAATCCGGAGAAATCTGATTGCCGTCAGTGGGCACGTATTTGCAAAGAAGCAGGTATGAAAGGGATTATCATTACTGCAAAGCACCATTGTGGTTTTTGCCTTTGGCCTTCTAAATATACCGAATATTCAGTAAAAAATGCTCCCTGGAAAAACGGCAAAGGCGATATGGTTCGCGAAATGGCTGATGCTTGCAAAGAATATGGTTTGAAATTGGGGATCTATTTATCGCCTTGGGACAGAAACAGCCCGGAGTATGGAAAACCTGAGTATATAACCTATTTCCGCAACCAGCTTACCGAACTTTTGACCAACTACGGACCAATTTTCGAAGTATGGTTTGATGGAGCAAATGGCGGTAATGGATATTACGGCGGAGCCAATGAAACCCGCACCATTGACCGTACAACCTATTACGACTGGAAGAATACTTACAAGCTGATCCACAAACTACAGCCCAATTGTGTAATATGGAACGATGGAGGTGACAGAGGTGATTTGCGCTGGGTAGGCACCGAAGAGGGCTATGTGGGTGAAACAAACTGGAGTTTGCTGGATGCCACAGGCGAAGTGCCTTGGAATATGTTGCATTATGGAGTGGAAAACGGGAATGCATGGGTACCTGCTGAAGTAAATACTTCCATCAGACCGGAGTGGTTTTACCATCCGAGCGAAGATAACAAGGTAAAAACTGTTCCTCAATTGATGGATCTTTACTATAACTCTATCGGACGTAACGGTTCCTTGTTGCTCAATTTCCCGATTATGCCCAATGGCTTAATCCATCAAAATGACGAAAAGACCGCAGATGAATTTGGACAAGCAGTGAAAGAATCATTTAGCGTTAACCTTGCTGAAAAAACAAAAGCAAAAGCTTCGAATGTTCGTGGTAACTCAAAAGAATTTGGAGCCGATAAAGCAATTGACGGCAAAAAAGATTCATATTGGGCAACCGATGACAATGTTACTAAAGCTTCGTTGACTATCGATTTTGGGAAACCAACTTTGTTCAACCGTTTTCTGATACAGGAATATATTCGTTTGGGGCAACGTGTGAAAGCCTTCACGGTTGAAGCATTTGTGGATGGAAATTGGAAAGAAGTGGCTAAAGCAACAACTATCGGTTATAAACGGATCCTTCGTTTCCCAAGCGTAAAAGCAACAAAAGTGCGCTTCAATATTACCGATTCTAAAAGTTGCCCTGTAATTTCAAATATCGGAATTTATAATGCACAGGTATTCCTACATGCACCTTCAATAGCGAGAAATCAAGCCGGAGAAATCAGCATATCGACAGATGATATCGGTCCTATTTTTTACTATACATTAGACGGTAGTGAGCCGACTATGAATTCGAAGAAATATACTAACCCTGTTCCAACACAAGAAAAAGTAGAAGTAAAAGCTATCGCTTACGACCCTACTTCGGGTAAGAGCAGTCCGGTAAACCTTGAAAAGTTTGACATCTGCCGTAAAGATTGGAAAATAGTTGGTATAAGCGATGAAAAGGCTTACACAATTTTAGATGGAAACAGCTCTACGGTATGGCATCAAAGAGATGGTAAAAAGATGCCAATTGAGTTGGTCATTGATTTAGGAAATGAATACAACTTATGTGGTTTCAAATACCTTCCGGATCAAAATAAATGGAGCTTCGGCATTATTACTCACTACCAGTTCTATGTTTCTGCAGACAACGAAGAATGGAAACTGGTGAGTGAAGGAGAATTTTCAAACATTAAAAATAATCCGTTATGGCAAATAAAGCAGTTTGCTTCCGAAAAAGCCCGGTTTATAAAGATTATAGCTTTGAAAAATACTTATGGCGATGATGTTGCCGGGTATGCCGAAGTGGATGTGATGACAAATTGATAGATTAAAATTACAAAACGATAATATTAAGATAAAAATGAAAGCAAAACACTTATTTGCCATTCTGGGGAACCTGTTTATGAGCTTAGTATTGGCACAAACCAATTATAATATTAAACCTACTGCTTTGCAGGAACGGGTAATCAGTGCCAATTATAATAAAGAAAAAGGCCCATTGAATACCATGTTCAAAGAATGTATTGGAGCAGGTCGTGCTAACGAAGGATTACGGGCCGACTGGCAGCAACAACTGGCGTATGTAAAGAAAGCATGCGATTTCAAGTATATCCGTATGCATGGATTGTTAACAGACGATATGGCCGTTTACAGGGAAGATAAAAATGGAAAACCGGAATACAATTATATGTATATCGATCCATTGTTTGATTATTTACTTAGCATTGGCATAAGGCCTTTTGTGGAACTTGGCTTTATGCCATCGGCTCTGGCCAGTGGTTCACAAACCATTTTTTGGTGGAGAGGGAATGTTACTCCACCAAAAGATTATACTAAATGGGCCGATTTGATCAAGAATCTTACCGCCCATTTTACCGAGCGTTATGGAGCAGAGGAAGTGAAATCGTGGTACTTCGAAGTTTGGAATGAGCCTAACTTGTCACCGGGTTTTTGGTCTGGGACACAAGCTGAATATTTCAAACTATACAAGTATTCGGTAAATGCCATCAAAGGGGTCAATAAGGATTACCGCGTGGGTGGTCCGGCTACTGCAGGTGCAGCATGGGTTCCTGATATGATTGACTTCTGCAGTAAAAACGCACTTCCATTAGATTTTATAAGTACGCATACCTATGGTGTAAAGCAGGGATTTTTAGATGAGTTTGGTAACTCGGGCACAGTTCTGAGTAAAGATCCAATGTCTGTAAGTGGAGATATCCTGAATTCGCGCAAACAAATAAGCAACTCGGCCATGCCGAACTTGCAGCTTCATTATACCGAATGGAGTTCGTCTTACACACCCTCCGACCCGATTCACGACAGCTATCATCAGGCTGCTTACGTGTTACAAAAAATCAAACAGGTGGGTAATGCCGCAAACTCAATGTCGTACTGGGTATTCACCGATATATTTGAAGAAGCCGGACCGCGTTTTACGCCTTTCCACGGGGGATTCGGATTGCTGAATACGCAGGGCATCAATAAACCGGCTTTCTACTCATTCAAATTTATGAATCAACTGGGAAGCAAAGAATTAGTCAATGCCGATTCCACTTCGTGGATTTGTAAAGATGCAAAAGGGAATGTTCAGGTTTTGCTTTGGGACTTCACAAATACGCATCCCGGCGATTCGGTAAATAATCAGGTGTATTACGTCCGCGATTTGCCTGCAAAATCAAAAGGGAAAGTAAATCTGTCAGACATGCCCAAGGGGACATACAAGCTTGAAATCTATAAGGTAGGTTACCATGTGAATGATCCATATTCAACGTATTTGGCCATGAAGGCTCCAAAGCAACTGACCAAACAACAGGTGGAACAAATAAAGAAACTCAATGACGGTTCAGTGCTTTCTACCGAAGTCATAAATATAAAAACAAATACGGGTTTTGTAAAAGAACTTGAACTTCGTGAGAATGATGTTTATTTTCTAAATCTGATTAAGCAATAAATAAAATATTTTGGACATGAAAAAATCTCTTATTATTACTTTGCTCATTCAATTGAGTTTTTTAGTAAATGCACAATATCAAACTAATACCAATAAAAAAAATGATGAGTCTTTTTTTAATCCAATTTTTGCCGGCGATTACCCTGACCCGAGCTTATTACGTGATGGCAACGATTATTATATAGTTCATTCATCTTTCGAATATTATCCAGGTTTACTAATCTGGCACTCGAAAGATTTGATCAACTGGAAACCCATAACAAATGCATTACACAAATATGTAGGTTCGGTTTGGGCTCCCGATTTAGTGAAATATAAGAAAAAATTTTACATCTATTTTCCGGCTAATAACACCAATTATGTTATAACGGCCGATTCAATAAATGGTCACTGGAGTGATCCGGTAGATTTGAAGATTGGGAATATCGATCCCGGTCATTTTACAGATGCTGAAGGAAAACGGTATTTATATTTTAGTAACGGAGGTTATGTTCCTTTGTCTGACAATGGACTTTCTGTTACAGGAGAGCTCAAACATGCTTACAGTGGTTGGCCAATACCCCGCGAATGGACCATTGAATGTTTTTGTATGGAGGGACCTAAGCTTGTTAAACGAGGGAATTATTATTATCTGACAGTTGCAGAAGGCGGAACAGCAGGTCCCGCTACGAGTCACATGGTCATCTCTGCACGTTCAAAATCACCTTTTGGTCCTTGGGAAAATTCACCTTACAATCCTATCATTAGGACAAAAGGGGACTCTGAAGAATGGTGGTCAAAAGGTCATAGTACTATATTCGAAGACGCAACAGGAAATTGGTGGACGGTTTTTCATGGCTATGAAAACGGACACTATAACATGGGACGTCAAACCTTACTTCAACCAATAGAATGGACAAATGACGGCTGGTTTAAAACTCCTGACAATATTAAAACTGATCAACCCATTAAAAGACCTTTAGCAACAATTTCAAATGTTGCATTTACATTAAATGACAGCTTTGAAGGTAATGAGTTAAAACCTCAATGGAAATTCTTAGGGGAATATGATACCACCCGGTTTCATCTTGTAGATAACAGTTTAGTTGTAAAATCTAAGGGAAAATCTGTTGGTGATTGTTCTCCTTTACTGTGTATCCCATCAGACCATTCATATTTAGCACAGGTCGAACTGTTTATAGAAGGGGAAGCCACCGGAGGATTAATCCTTTTTTATAACAAAGATGCGCATTCGGGGATATTAGCCGATAAAGAAAATATTTTGGCAGATCTTAGAGGCTGGCAGTTTGCAACAGAAAAAGGAGTAATTAAAAGTCATGTATTTCTTCGTTTAAAAAATATAAATAATACAGTTGATATGTATTATAGCATCGATGGAGAGAGATGGAACAAAATAGAAAATTCAGCTGAAGTTTCTTCTTTAAATCATAATGTTCTCACAGGCTTTTTAAGTTTACGACTTGGACTTTGTTCTATGGGTGATGGGAAAGTTATTTTCAAAAACTTCATGTATAAATCTATAAAATAAAACGACAGAATAATGAAAAATTCATATATCTTACTTTTCTTGTCCATATTATTATTGGGCGGCTGCTCTGACAAAATTCTTCGGGTAGCTTGCGTTGGCGATAGTATCACCGAAGGTTATGGTTTAGCCGTACAAAGCAAAACCAGCTATCCGGTAATACTTGATAGTATTCTTGGTCCAAAATATTCAGTTTTGAATTGCGGCAGGAGTGCAACAACATTACAAATGAAAGGAGATTTTCCGTATTGGATCTGCAAAGAATTCTCGAATGTATTTGTGTATAAACCAAATATAGTTATCATTAAATTGGGAACTAACGACACCAAACCCCAAAACTGGCATGCCGATAAGTATGAAAAAGATTATCAGGTATTGATTGATACTTTTGAAACGATTTCACCGAAGCCAAAAATCTATGTATGCCTTCCGGTTCCTGTTTTTAAAACCAAATGGGGAATCAATGACTCTACTGTAGTACATGGTGTTATCCCTATTCTGGAAAAACTTGCCTCTAAAAATAACTTGTCGGTTATAGATTTATATCATGGCATGAATGGTCAGGGTGCTAATTTTCCCGATAGCATTCACCCCAATGAAAAGGCAGTGAAAGTAATGACCGGAATTATAGCGGAAAAATTAATTCAGAAATAAATGTATGAAACGAGCATTAGTCCAGGCGTTCACTAAAGAAAGTGATAATCTGACATGCGAGTTCTATACGACTTTTAAAAACAATCATTATCGTATGAAAATCAAATTATCTATTTTATTGCTTTTTATACTACATATTGCCATTTTTGCTCAAGTGTCTATGCCAAAAGTATTCAGCAGTCACATGGTTTTACAACGCGACATGGAAATTCCCATTTGGGGAAATGCACCAGTAGGGACAGAAATCACAGCACGGTTTGGAAGCACTGAAGCAAAAGGAATCACCGGTGAAAACGGGAAATGGATGTTACATCTACCTAAATTTAATGCTGGTGGCCCATATAAACTTGTAATTTATCAAACTGAAAAGCCTGAACAAAAAATAGAATTCGATGATGTACTGGTTGGTGATGTGTGGTTAGCATCCGGTCAATCGAATATGGAACTGCAGGTTCAAGAGGCTAAAGATGCCCGAGCTCAGATAAAACAAGCCAACTATCCTAATATTCGCTTCTTTTTTGTTTCGCATAATAAAAGTGTGAAACCCGAAGCGGATATATTAGGTGGCTCGTGGCAGGTCTGTGATTCGATAAATGTAAAAACTGCATCGGCTGTTGCTTACTACTTTGCAAGAAAAATTCATACAGATATAAATGTACCAATCGGCATCCTGCAGGCAACCTGGGGAGGTTCGCCTGTTGAAGCTTGGACGAGTAAGGAAATGCTGTTGTCGTCACCGATTACTCATGATAAAGTAATTGCAAACGACACGGTAATCTCAACTCATTTTTTAAAGGATAGCCTGGATTTGATCAAGTTTTGGGATATTGTATATCATCCCAAAAATAAAATGGAAAAAATCGTTACACAACCTTCCTACGACGATACTAAATGGGTGGAAGTGAATATGCCATCTATTTTAAAGACTTCGGATATTACGTATTACGAAGGTATGATTTGGTTGCGGAAAATGATCGAAATTCCAAGTAATTTCAATAAAAAAAATATGACATTGAATTTGGGCCATCCGGAAATGAATTATTCAGTTTATATAAACGGGAACGAGATTTGTAAAACAGTGTGGAATGCAAATTTAAATCACACTTATACAATTCCGGCAAAATTTATCCACAACGGTAAAAATATACTATCGGTACGCATGGCTTACCTATGGGGAGGTGGAGGCTTTAACCCACCGGCTCAGGAAATGTATATTTCGGATGGAAACAGCAAAATCAGTATAGCCGGAAAATGGAAATACAGGAAAGAGTTAGAACCAACCCTTCCAAAAATCCGCAACTATCAGTATTATCCAACCTTTCTATACAATGCAATGATTCATCCGATATTACCTTATGGTCTGAAGGGCTTCTTGTGGTATCAGGGAGAAGCCAATGATACATTAGCCTATAATTACCGTACCTTATTTCCAATAATGATAAATGATTGGAGAATTCGCTGGCAACAAGGTTATCTACCGTTTTTATATGTTCAGCTACCGAATTATAAAAAGCAGCAATCTGAACCTATGGAAAGCGAATGGGCTGAGCTACGCGAAGCACAAACTATGACGCTGGCACAACCAAACACAGGAATGGTCTGTACTATTGATTTGGGAGACGCAAAAACAATCCATCCGACAAACAAGCAAGATGTTGGTTTTAGGTTAGCTCTACTGGCAGATAAAATGGCATATCAAAAAGATATTATTGCTTCAGGTCCGCTATTTAGCAACTACAAAGTTGAGGGGAACATGATCAGAATTTCATTTTTCGGAATCGGATCGGGACTTAAAACCAAAGACAATTTGTCTCCATGCGAATTCACCATTTCGGGAACAGACAAGAAGTTTTATAATGCCACAGCACAAATTATCGGGAATGAACTCATTATAAGTTCTGAAAAAGTGCCTAATCCGGTGGCTGTACGATATGCCTGGAGCGATAATCCTGATTGTAATTTGATTAATGTTGAAGGTTTTCCGGTTATACCTTTCCGTACTGATGCGTGGAAAGGTATAACGCAAAAATAAAATCAAATAGGGATAAAGTCAATTGGGATTACAGGACTTACTTCTGGTCTCTATTGTTCAAAAATAGAATCGTTAAATCAATATATTATAGACAAATCTGTATATTTGCAAAAAATATAGAAACAGTAGACTGGTGTGAACTAACATAATGACTAAAATAAACTTGTATGAAGAAAATTGCATTAGCAATATTAGGATTTTTATTTTTGGGAGGAAGCAATATTAAGGCTCAGTCCGACCATGTTTTGTGGTACAACAAACCGGCTCAGTATTTTGAGGAAAGTTTGGTGTTGGGCAATGGTAAAATGGGGGCATCTGTTTTTGGAGGTGTCAACTCCGACCAGATTTACTTGAATGATGCTACACTCTGGGCTGGCGAACCGGTAAATGCCAATATGCTTCCCGAGGGATATAAAAATCTACCGGCCATTAGAGAGGCTTTGAAAAATGAGGATTATAAACTAGCCGATCAGCTTAACCGGAAATTTCAGGGAACGTATTCAAATTCGTATGCACCACTTGGAACCCTGTTTTTGAATTTTAAAAATACTGGTACTCCTACTAAGTATTACCGTGAATTAAATATAGCGAATGCAATATCGAAAGTTGTTTACGAAATTGGTGGTGTAAAGTATACGCGCGAATATTTTATTTCGAACCCCGACAAAGTGCTGGTGATTAAACTCACCAGCAGTAAAAAAGGGGCTTTGAATATGGATCTGAACTTCAAAAGTCTGTTGAAATATCAGCTTTCAACGACTAACAAAACATTGAAGGCAAATGGCTATGCCCCTATAGCCGCTAAGCCAAGTTATACCGGGTCTGATGCTAACTCCGTTATTTTTGATGAAACCAGAGGAACCCGCTTTTCATCTTTTGCAAAAATAAAAAATACCGATGGTGTACTGACAAGCACCGATAGTACCTTGGTGCTAAGCAATGCCACTGAGGCTTTGGTGTTGGTTTCGGTGGCTACCAGTTTCAACGGGTTCAATAAAAATCCGGCGACCGATGGGTTGGATAATAAAAAAATAGCATCAGATCAATTGGCAAAGGCATTCTCAAAACCACTAAATGTGTTGAGAACAGCTCATCTGATAGACTACCAAAAGTTTTTTAACCGTGTAAGTCTAAATTTAGGACTAACTGCTGCTCCCAATTTACCTACCGATGAACGGTTGAAACGTTTTGCCGAAGGTGCCGAAGATAAAAATCTGGAAATACTCTACTTTCAATATGGTCGCTACTTATTGATTAGTAGTTCCCGGACTCTGGGGGTTCCGGCAAATCTTCAAGGTATCTGGAATCCATACCTACGTCCACCATGGAGCAGTAACTATACCACCAATATCAACGCCGAAGAGAACTACTGGTTGGCCGAAAATACTAATCTTTCTGAAATGCATCTTCCCATGCTTCGTTTTATCAAAAATATTTCGGAAACGGGGAAGGTTACTGCCAAAACATTTTATGGAGTAAATGGCTGGGCTGCTTGTCATAATTCGGACATTTGGGCTATGAGTAATCCGGTAGGCAATTTTGGTCACGACGATCCTGTTTGGGCTTGCTGGAACATGGGTGGTGCTTGGTTAAGCACCCATCTTTGGGAGCATTTCCTGTTTACGCAAGATAAAAACTTTTTGAAAAACGAAGCTTATGATCTTATGCGTGGTGCTGCTCAATTTTGTATCGAATGGCTGGTCGAAGACAAAGAAGGTAAACTGATCACTTCTCCCTCTACCTCGCCCGAAAATAAATTTGTTACACCGGAAGGATATACCGGTGCTACTTTTTACGGAGGAACAGCTGATTTGGCCATGATCCGCGCATGCTTATTACAAATAATTGAGGCTTCTAAGTTATTGAATGTGGATGCAGAGTTTCGGACAAAAGCCGAAAGTACACTGTCTCGTTTACACCCCTATAAAATTGGTAAAAACGGGAGTCTTCAGGAATGGTATTACGATTGGGCCGATCAGGACCCAAAACACCGTCATCAGTCTCATCTATTCGGCTTATTTCCCGGAAGCCATATTACACCTGCCACTACGCCCGAACTGGCAAATGCTTGTCGCAAAACATTAGAAATAAAAGGCGACGAAACAACCGGTTGGTCGAAAGGATGGCGGATTAATCTTTGGGCACGACTTGCTGATGGAAACAGAGCTTATAAGATGTATCGCGAACTGTTGCGGTATGTTGACCCTGATGGAGTAAAAGACAGTAAACACCGTGGCGGGGGCACTTATCCAAACCTTTTTGATGCACATCCACCATTTCAAATTGACGGAAACTTCGGTGGTGCGGCTGCAGTTGCCGAAATGTTATTACAAAGTCATTGTGGATACATTGAGCTCTTGCCGGCTCTACCGGATGCCTGGCAAACCGGACATTTCAAAGGATTGAAAGTCCGGGGGGGTGGCGAAGTATCGGCAGCATGGGAAAATAGTGTTTTAAAGGAAATTACACTTAAAGCTTCAGTTCCTAATGAATTTATTATGAAAATACCAAAGAATTGGAATATCAACGAATTATCAAAGCAAACATCTAAAGGCATCAGGTTTTCAGATGGGAAAATATTTATATCTTTACAGGCAAATCAAACAATTACTTTAAAACAATGAAAAAATTAAAAACAGCCTTATTTTGCCTTCTTCTGGCAGGACTGCAAACTAATGCGCAAAGCATGAAACCAATTTATTTAGATAATTCGCAACCTATTGAAAGACGCGTAGAAGATGCTTTATCGCGCATGACACTTGAGGAAAAAGTAGCATTGTGCCATGCTCAGTCTAAATTCAGTTCACATGGAGTCCCCCGTTTGGGAATTCCGGAAATATGGATGAGTGATGGACCACATGGTGTACGCGAAGAAATTCAATGGGATTCATGGGGCAATGCCGGTTTCACCAATGATTCGTGTACAGCTTATCCTGCATTAACTTGTCTTGCTGCGACATTTAATCCGGAAATGTCACATGCTTATGGTGTGGCTATTGGCGAAGAAGCCCGCTATCGCCGAAAAGACATTTTGCTGGGGCCTGGTGTGAATATCTATCGTACACCAATGAACGGTCGAAACTTTGAATACATGGGCGAAGATCCGTATCTGGCTTCGGTGATGGTAGTACCTTACATTAAAGGAGTGCAACAAAATGGTGTGGCAGCCTGTGTAAAGCATTTTGCCTTAAATAATCAGGAAGAATGGCGTGGGCACATCAACGTGAACCTAAGCGACAGAGCATTATACGAAATCTATCTGCCGGCTTTCAAAGCAGCTGTAGAAGAAGGAAAAGTCTGGTCGATTATGGGTTCTTACAACCAATTGCGCGGACAGCATTGTTGCCATAATGATCTGTTGCTAAACAAAATTCTGAAAACAGACTGGCAGTTCGATGGAGCTGTAGTAACCGACTGGGGCGGAGCATATGATACCAAACAAGCAGCCTTGAATGGTCTGGATATTGAAATGGGAAGTTATACCAACGGCCTTTCATCGAAAGCAAAATTTGGTTATGAAGATTATTATCTGGCAAAACCATTTCTTGATCTATTGAAAAAAGGAGAAGTACCTGTGTCAGTTGTGGATGATAAAGCCCGTCGGGTATTACGGTTGATTTTCCGTACTGCTATGACTCCAAATCGCCCTTACGGTCGCTTTGTTTGTGAAGATCACAGCGCAACTGCCCGCAAAGTAGCCGAAGAAGGTATTGTATTATTAAAAAATGACAAACAATTTTTCCCTGTTCCTGTTGGTAAATATCAAAGGATCGCCGTTATTGGAGAGAATGCAACACGCAGTGTAACCGAAGGTGGTGGTTCTTCTACATTAAAAGTAAAATACGAAGTTTCTCCGTTGGATGGATTTATTTCCAAATATGGAAAAGAACATGTTACTTATAGCATGGGCTATGCTTCCGGTCCGTCGTTGTACGATCGCGAAGAACCTTCGAAACTGAATGCCGACTCATTGATAAAAGCAGCGGTGGAAACAGCTAAAAATGCCGATGTAGTCTATTTTGTAGGCGGATTGAATAAAAATCATTTTCAGGATGCCGAAGGTGGTGATCGCAAGAATTATAGCTTACCTTACGGACAGGATAAACTGATTGATGCTATTTTGAAAGTAAATAAAAATATAGCAATAATTTTGATAAGTGGCAATGCAGTTTCTATGCCATGGGTGAAGGATGTTCCGGCCATTGTACAAACATGGTATCTGGGATCCGAAGGAGGAAATGCTATTGCCAATGTGCTTAGCGGCGCGGTAAATCCTTCGGGTAAATTGCCGTTCTCTTTCCCAAAGAAACTGGAAGATAATGCCGCACATTCGTTCGGAAAGATAGCTTATCCCGGCGATAGCATCAACGAATATTACAAAGAAGATATTCTGGTAGGATACCGCTGGTTCGATACCAAGAAAATTGCTCCGCAGTTTGCTTTCGGCTACGGACTCTCGTATACAACTTTCGAATACGGTAAAATCACGACCGATAAAACCACGTATAAGGCCGACGAGACGGTCAAAGTATCGTTTACATTGAAGAATACAGGAAAGGTAGATGGTGCAGAAGCAGTTCAGGTATATGCATCGCAGCCTAAAGCATCGGTTATTCGCCCTGCCAAAGAATTGAAAGCATTCAAAAAGGTATTTCTTAAAGCCGGCGAAACACAAACTGTATCCGTGGATGTAAAGGTAAAAGATTTGGCTTTCTACAACGAAAAAAACATGTCGTGGACGGTGGAACCGGGAGAATTTGTTTTGCGCAATGCAGCCTCTTCCGCCGAGGTGAAAAGCAGTGTAGCGATTCAGGTGAAATAAATTGTCTTATTCGGAATGTGACTCCAAGTTGCTCCCTGAATAGAGAAAAAAGAAAAAAAAGCTCGGAAACTTCACTGTTTCCGGGCTTTTTTTTCTTCTGAAAATGGCTGTTTTTAGTCCTCTTTTTTCTTTTTCAAATACTTCATTTCGGTAATAAAAGCAATCAATAATCCCAAGCCACCGAATAGCAATACACATGCACCATAAATAACTCCTGCTGTCTCACGGTTATCAAAATTACTTGACGTAAAGCCCGCCAAGGTACCATAACAAATAAAATACCCGATAAGTAAACCCAACCCTACGCCAAACAACAAACAAGCAATTTTCAGCGTTCCAAAAGTACCTGAACCTTCAAATTTAAAAGGAAACGAAAACTTGTTTTCGATCATCGAAGGATCAAATTTCTCTCCGATTTTTTCAATAATAGTCAACCGCTCTTTTTTGCGGACAAATAATTCAAACAATTTGTAAATACCAAGGGTTACAATTCCTACAACCAATGGAACCATAATAAAGTCCATCATAATTTTTTTGTTTTTAAAATAAATAATTTCGTTCTTTGTACTGTTTGACGCTGCCACCTGAAATTGGTTACACAAGCTGTTGTCTTTTTTTTATTTTTGAAATATCTGTAACCAAACTGTAACGATTGCGTCTATAAAAACAGATGGATAACCAGGAAGAAATAAACTATATAAAGCGGATACTGGATGCAGGAGAAACGAATTTGTTTTCGTATTTCCTGAATCGTTACAGTAATTCTATCTATTTGTTGATTCTGCGGATTGTCCCGACAAAAGAAGATGCAGAAGAACTGACTCAGGACACTTTTTTGAAAGCATATCGGAAACTAGATACTTTTAAAGGCGATTGCAGTTTCTCTACCTGGTTGTTTCGGATTGGGTATAACACAGCAATTTCATTTGTGCGAAAGCGGAAAATTATTTTCCCCATAATTGACGAAAGTGTGTTGGAAAATGTGCCGGACGAAGCGGTGAAAACTATTTTCGACAAAGATGATGACGAAAACCTGCTTCAACGATTGGAAGTGGCAATAGAAAAATTAAATGCCGAAGAAAAAGCCCTGATAACACTTTATTATATGGAAGAAAAGCCGGTAGCCGAATTGGCTATCGTTTTGGAAATGACTCCGGAAAATGTAAAAGTGAAACTGTTTAGAGTAAGAAAAAAATTATACGTATTAATGAATAGTGAGAACTTATGAAACAAGATAAAGCCCTGATAAAAGTTCTGAAATCGCAAAAAGATGAGAAGCTTCCCACAGATTTCAATGCCCGCATGATGACCCAAATATACCTGGTGTCCGCAGCACGTAAAAAAAGGAGTATGGTATTATCTTATATACTTATCTCGACTGTATCCATAAGTTTGATTTTGCTGGCGACCTATTTATTGACAGGCCATCTGTCATTCAATTTCAGCTTTCGCATAGCAGCATCTTTTTTCAGTCCACAATCCAAAACTATTTTCGGATTCAGTGTATATATTGCCTTACTGATATTGTTGCTTATGTTTATTGATAGATTCTTCCGAAATATGCATGAGAAAAAACGAATGGAGAAAAGTTAGCTACCCTCTTGTTTTTGATTTCAATAAACGATATCAAAATAGCGAAATAATATTTTGTAACTTTGCAGCGGTATAATAAAAGGGTGACTATGTTTGGTAGATTATTTAAGAGTGACGCATTTACAGCTGTTCGGAATAGCAATTTCAGGTATTTTCTCGGGTATCGTTTCTTTATGACTATGGCTACACTCATGCAATCGGTGATTGTGAGTTGGCATATGTATTTTCTCACTAAAAACGTTGTATGGTTAGGTATGATCGGGTTGGTGGAAGTAATTCCGCAAATTTCCATTTCTCTTTTTGCCGGACATTATGTTGACTTGTGGGACAGAAAAAAAATAGTCAGGAACTCAACACTTATCCTTTTGCTCGGTTCGTCCATCCTGACACTTTACAGCATTGAATCTTTCCACTCTTATCAACATTTGGGGATATGGCCTATCTTTGTCACCATATTCCTTACCGGACTATCACGAGGCATACTAATGCCTGCCCATACTGCTTTGATTGGCCAATTGGTAGAGAAAAAAGATTATGCCAATGCAGCTACCTGGAGTAGTGCCAACTGGCAAATCGGAGCTGTAATGGGGCCGGCTCTGGGAGGTTTGATTTATGGGTTTTCGACTATCACTGTGGCTTATTGTTCCATTATGACTATTTACCTGATTTCGGTTTATATGATCAGCCGTGTGCAGATAAAACATATTGTCAGAGCTGTGCAAACAGAAGGAGAAGATATTTTCAGTCGTATTCGTGAAGGTATCCGTTTTGTCATGAAATCACCCGAATTATTGGGAGCTTTTTCGCTCGACATGTTTGCCGTATTATTTGGAGGCGCAGTAGCCATGCTTCCGGTTTTCGCATCGGATGTATTACATGTAGGCCCCGAAGGACTTGGATTACTACGGGCTTGTCCGGCTGTGGGAGCTATTATGATGTCATTCTACCTGATGTTTCATCCCCCGGTAAAAAACAGTGGTAAAACCTTGTTGCTTGCCGTATCAGCATTCGGATTGTGTATGATTGGTTTCGCTTTTTCACATATTTTCTGGTTATCGGCTTTACTTTTACTGCTAAGTGGATTATTCGACAATGTCAGTGTGGTTATCCGGGGTACCATCCTACAACTTTACACTCCTGAACACATGCGTGGACGGGTAGCTTCGGTCAATAGTATTTTTATCGGATCGTCGAACGAGTTGGGAGCCTTCGAATCGGGAATGACTGCTAAACTGATGGGCTTGATTCCTTCGGTGGCATTTGGTGGTATTATGACCTTGATCGTTGTAGGCACTACAGCCAAGATAAATCCGGTGTTACGGAGATTGTCAATCAAATAATCATTCGGTTTAATTTCGTCATTTATTCTCAATTAGTAAATCTACTATTCTGTTGAGCTGATTCACATTATTGCTTACAAAGGTTTTGGCGGCTTCTTCCAGCGCACACATGTTTTCGGGCGTAGCCAGATCCATAGCGCTACTGGCTGTACCCACCGTAGGTTCCAGCCGGAAGTAGTTAGCCAGATTGGCAGGATCAACGGCTCCAAACATCTGACTGAGTTCATAATGTACCGTTTCGGAGTTGCCGGACATCAGAATGTCGATTAGCGGGCGAAGCCATCCTACCACACCCCACCGTTTGGCTTTCCGGTAAGAATAAGGATCTCCATGCGAACCGGTGCCGATGGAAACAAGTACCATTTCGGTAGCTGTGGGATAATCGACTTTGCCTGCGCACTCGGGCAAGGCACTGAATTTTATGGTTCGTGCTTCAGCATACGCACACATCGACGGGTTATTAGCAAACATGCCGCCATCTACCAGATAAAGTGGATTACCGTAGGTGGAATGAATCTGAGCCGGTTTAAAATAAGTAGGCGCTGCCGAGGTGGAGCGGGCAATATCGCGCAACAGAAAGTCGCGGGTTTCGCTTTTGGCAGTATCGAGCTTATTGAAAAAGATCGTTTTTCGCTGAAAAATTTCGTAGGAAGTAATCAAACAAGGTTTTAATGCCTGACTGAGCCGGATATCCTTCATATAAGCACGTAGAATCTTCTCAATATTCCGAACCGGATAGCGCGCCTCGAACAATCCAAACCAATTGATAAGCCGACGGGCAAAAGGAATGGAAAATATTTCTTGTCCGTTTTTCAGGTACAGGCCAACCACATCCTGAGCCCTGAATTTTGGTCGCCCGTTTTCATCGGGAGTTATGTACATGCAGGTAAGTATTCCACCGGTACTGGTTCCGGCTATCAAATCAAAATAATCGGAAAGCCGCACTTCCGGATTCCTGGTTTTTTTCTGAAGTTCTTCTTCCAGATAAGCAAGTATGACACCGGGAAGAATGCCTCTGATTCCACCGCCATCGATGGATAGGATCATTGTTTTTTTCACTCTTTCAATTCATTCAAAATTATACTCTCAATATTCCGTGGTATTGTCCGCAATGAACAGGAAGTAATGAAATACACATGCTCAACTCTAAAAAAGAATAGCAGAACATGCAATATACCATATAGCCATTACGCCTCTGACTTCTCCAGGCTTTGTTATCTGTTATTTTCTACAATCCGGCTTTCGATTTGGGGATTTTCGCCCCCGGTATACCAAAATTCTACCTCACGGGCAGCTTTCTCTCTGAAATCATAATACTGCTTAGGCAATGTAATACCTGAATCATTGTCGATCAACACTTCATCTCTGTAAACCTTCACCGTAGTAAAAAGTTTCAATAGCGGGAATCTGGCAATTTCATCGGGGATTTTCACTACTTTAGGCTCCGACAAGTTCTGCATGGTTAATTTACTAAGTTTGAATACATTTCCAAGCGGATATCGTTCCAATAAAGCTTGTTCATTTTGATAATATGACAAACTTTCCATCTGTATCCAGGGAGTGATAAGGCTCGCATTGATCGATATTTCTTCGGGAATGAAAATGCAGTCTTTACTCAGTTGAGGAATCAGATTTTGCATCATAGCCACCTGCGATTCTCTTTTTATACAAGCCAGCATTGTTTCGGAAATGACAATATCGTAGGACTTGCTAACCGTAAAGGTAGTAACATCGGCACAATAAAACTCATCCACGTATTGCCTAAGTTCTAATCCATCGATTAGTTTCTGTAAACTCAACAATAGAACCGGATTTATCTCGATAAAATCGACCAAAACCTCATTGGCTTTGTACAAATGCAGCAAGGGGGTGAGCAGTTCGCCATAAGGACCCGAACCTGCATACAGTATCCTCACCGGGCGTGAAGTAACTTCACTTAATTTGGCATTAACAGCTTTATAAATACCCCGTAGGAATACAGCTATTCGTTTCATTTCAAGTAAATAAAAGCCAGAAGTTTTCATATCATCCACTTTCCACGATGGTTGTACAATTTCTTTACTCTCGCCGCATTGATCTACTCTGACACCGGTAATGCAACCGGCAATCCGATACAGTTCATTCACCGAAAGTTTCATAAATGCAGAATTACCGTTGCATCTCAACAAAAGCATGGCATTTAACCGAAAGCTTTCGCGTAAAAATTGATTTTTGTCTGATAACAACATGACATAAAGGTTAGAGAGATTATAATGTATAAAACAAAATAAGTTTTAAACAGAAAATATAAAACTGAGAACAGATAGTATTATGCCGAATATCGGGATAATTTCAGACACTGAAAAACTTGTATTAATTATGCAAAATGGTTTTCCGTTTATCCTCTTTTGCTTTCAACTTGTTGATATGTTCTAACCATTTAGCATAAATACCTTCCGGTAGCTCTTCGTAACCCATGTCGTCAATTTGCTTGTATAATGCTTGCATCTTTTCGTAATGTTTGTAGGCTTCAGGTGATTTTTGTTTCAACACTTCGGGTTTCTTAGCATCTAATAAATGAGCGAGAGTCATAGTAAGGTTTGTTTCATAAGCTGCCGTGTTGAGAATTGCATTTAAATCGTTTTTCAGATATTTACTGGCTGTATTCCCACATTGCAGATAAAAATCATCTAATCCAAACTTTGTATAATAACCTCCTGCCATACTTATCAGAAGTTCAGCAATAGCATTTTGTTTGTCTAGTGGTTCAAGATATAGACGGTTTCGGATTGCTTCGGCTTTAATGTAACTGTTGTTCATGTAATGGGCATCGCTTAACACCGCATTACAGGTAAGTTCAAGATTATACCATACACCATTTTTATCTTGAATCTTTACAAATGAATGTTTGGGTGAAAAAGACCAATAGGCTTTAGCTTCCATCTTCTCGGCAAGTACTAAATAATACAAAGGCATGGAATAACACTGACCAATTCCGCTTCGCATTAGTTTGGTAACGAAATGACTGTCGAAATGCTTCTCTGACTTGTAGTCATCCAAATCATATTTTATGGGTAAGTGCGTAATTGTTCGTTCTGTTCCTTTTGGTTTTATTTTCAATGTGTCTGAAATAAAGCGGAATAACATCATGTTTTTGACAAGATTATTACTCGGGTCTAATTTGTCCTCTCTTATTTTTTCATCACAAAGTTTGATTTGATCGTTGAGATTGTTTTGATATTCGTCATAATTCAACGTGTTATTGTAATACGCATTTTCGACAAAGAAAACGGCTCTTCCTAAATTAAGCGGTTGTTTCCCTTGTAACATATTGTTGATTTCCTCGAAAGCCTTGTAATAGTTTGCTGTTCCGTCCTGATATGATTGTGAGGGGAATCCTTTCGTAGCAAGCATGTGTACGTCTGCTTGAATTTGGCTTTTTCCGTCTAATTTGCGCTCATATTCTGCGGCTTCCTGAATTAAAGCTTCGTTCTTTTTTTTAGTGTTTGTTACTTCGTTAGGATTGTATGGATTTACCTGTTGTGCGTTTTGCTGTGTTTGGTTTTGATACAAATAGGAATTGGGAATATTCGGTTGAGGAATCCCGATTGTTGGTAATTTAGGATTTGGAATCGCTGTTGAAGTTTGTGCAGTTGCACAAACTGACAAAAACAGAAATGAAAATAAGACGAAGTTTCTCATAAACATTTTCTACTTATCGGTTTTAGTTCTTAGCAATGATTTCATTCGGTAATTGGTTGTCTGAGTTCCTGAAGATTTCAGCCAGTTGAGATACATTCCCTGTGGCATTTTGCGATAACCTAATTGGTGAATGGTTGTATAAGTTTCATTCATTTGAGCAAACAACTTTTTGTCTTGTTCCGAATCTTTATCAGATTGCTTGTACAAAGCAGTCAACGTTTCGGCTTTTAAAAGCATGGCATTAATGTACTTCGGGAAATGGGTTAACGCAGTCTCGCAACACTTCAAAATGAAACTACCGTCCTGAATACCAAACTTAGCCTGATAACCTTGCGCTAAATCGACCAAACAAAGACAAACAGATTGTTTTGTTGAAAGTGTATCCATGTAAATTCCGTTTCGCAAAGCATCGGTATGAATATATCCCGAAGCCATTAGCCAAGCATCGGTCGGAAAATCGCCACAAGTCAACTCAATATTATACCAACCGACACGTTTATTTTGAGCTTTGATATAAATATGATTGGGTGCAAGTGATAAATAAGCCGGCTGTCCGAGTTCATCCATTATCATTTTATACAAATAGGGCAGAGAGTGGCAATTTCCTTTTTGGGTTTGCATCAATGTGGAAACAAACATACTTGACCAGTCCTTTTGCCCTGCAAAATCATCGAAATTGTAATTAAAGGGAGCGTGCATTATAACTCCATCATCTGTCTTGATTGGAATTGAATCCGTCATAAATTCAAATACAGCGCATTGTGCTGCAGCTTTTTCTTTATCTTTCTCGGGATATTCAATATTCCAAGAAGATATTATTCCTTTACAGATAGAAGTGTATAGTTGAACTGTATTATTGAAAACATCCTCCTTTAATTGATTATTACTGCAGATATTCTCGACTTCAAAAACCGCATTTTTGAAGTCTAATTCATTGGGAGTTGCCAACATATTGTCTATTTTTTCAAATGTATGTTGATATTCATTAGTTTGTTTTTGTGAATAAGCCGAATTAATGCATAAAGTAAAACACAAATAAATAATACTCCTACTTTCTTTCATTTTCATTTTATGATTAATTTGTAACTTTACAAGGAATTTTTCCAAGGTATTGCTTTTTGATTTATTTGATACATAATAATTATTGCTTCAATATTTTTTAAAATGTCAGAAGGGGATCTTTTACTTTTTTTCAAAGCATCTATAACATTTGCTAATACTTTATCTAATTCTTTTACATCAATTATTTCATATTTATCCCCTTTTTTTAATAACAAATAATAAAATGAATCAGAAGCCTGTATTCCACATCTGTACAAACAAATATTATTTCTGTTTTTGTCATGTTCATCTCTGACGAGTCTAACAATAAAGACATCATCTAAAAATTTACTTTTATCTTCTGTTTTACTTAACTCACCTTTTCCCATTAAAAAGTTGATTAATTTAAACTTTAGTTCTTTATTTTGTGCAAATGCACTTTCTGCACCTACAAATAAAATAAGAATGGCAATAATATTTTTGATTTTCATACAAATTATTTTATTTCAGGTAAAGTGATATTTTGAGCAGGGATTGGCTGTGATAATGGATTAGGTAAGGGTTGTAAATTTTTATATCCAGTTTGATCCAAAATTTTCATCTCATTTTGTACCGGAACAGATTCAACATCATTATTTGTCCCGTTAAATTGATTGTCGTAGACTTGTTTAATATTGTTTTTGTCAGTTGCATGTGTACCTTCATGACCAGCAACCGCTGCTATAGCCTGATCCATGGTATTGGTATTGTTTTGATAAGATTGAGCTGCAGGATCTTTTGAGTTTTTTGTGTCATTTAAATATGAATTAATAGATCCTTCATATATAGTTACAGCAGCTTTTTTTATAGTTCCATTATTATAAGTTGGGAGAGTATTACCTAATTTGTAACTTGTGATTCCATTGGCATCAGTTGTTTTTATAGTTTGAGAACTTATATCCAGTGTAATTGGGTGACTGGCTGTGAAATAACTATTTAGTTGACTGTTACCTTCTGGAGTACCTCTCATTGCATTTCCAACTCTAATAACATCTGGAGTTGCATTTGAGGACCAGCCTGTTTTTGAATTAAATGTAATAGGTTTTCCGTTGGCATCTGCTATCCACTTTCCTTTCACATCAATATATCTTACTGGATTCCCTGCACAATATGCATACGGGCTAATCCAATAATATTTTTCACACAAAGGGTCGACTGACATAGCAGAAGTGGCGGTAGGCACTTCTGCATTTTCTTTTTCTTTATTTACATAGCCTACAACTTTGTTTGTTTTCGTATTTAAATACACAGAGCCAATTTCAACAACATCGGGATTTCCGTGAAATTCTTCAAATTCTCCTTTAGAGGAAGTGTACATTACTTGCTTTTTGTAACCAAGTTCTGAAAACGGATTCTTAGTTGTCTGTGCAAAAAGACAACTTGAAGCAGATAAAACTGCTAATGCTAATAACATTACTTTTTTCATAAAATCAAAAATTAATTGTTAGACAATATTTACGGTCATATTATAATTTGTTTCTAAAGTTTTAAATAGACTTGCATTGTAAAAATAATAATTATATTTTTAATGCTGAAAATATTGAACGAAAAAAATTAGGACAAACGATTTTATATTTATTTGAAAACAAACAGTATACAAGTGGACATCTAACTATTTTTAGGACAAGTGTGTTTTGAGGTAAAATAAAAGGAATAAAAACGACCATTTTGAGCAACCATAATTCAAATGATAAACAAAATTATTCTCTGCATAAGCTCCCAAAAATGTCAAACTCTATGTCGGAACTTATTCAATATCAACGGTTTTTTTTCGATTACAACAGTCTACATACAATGCCAGCTTTTTGAAGTACTTATTAGATTCATCTACTGCCGATTTCATTAATGTAAAGTTATCGTTGCACTTTAGCAAAAGCATGGCATTTAACCGAAAGCTTTCGCGTAAAAATTGATTCTTGTCTGATAACAACATGCTGTAAAGTTTAGAAAATGAGACTATACAAAAAACCGTAGACTAATCTCCCGGCCTTGTTTCAATCCATTGGTACTGAATCTATAAATTATCATTCATTATACTTCTCAATGACTTACACCGATTCCTTTGTTTGCACAGCTAAAACAAAAGAATCATACATCATTTATCAGCTCGTGCAAAATGACTGTACGATTTGATGAGTTGTATCTTTTTACGATTATCCTTTATTTAATCAAAATAAAACACCACAAAAGGCACAAAAGTCACACAAAAGTTTTTATGTAATAAAAACTTAGCTTTTGTTTCCTTGAAAATGCAGACGATATATAGCTCAAAATTTTCATTTCCGGCTTTTGTGTATCTTTTGTGGCTTTTGTGGTAAATTGTTTTTTGAAGTCCACAAAAGATAATATCTATCGATATTATTTTAGGTTACAAAGCGGATATTCATAATCTTTTTATTAAAGAATATCTTAATTCTACTGGTTTTGCCGCCATACAGAAGGCGAATTAGCTGTAATCCGTTTGAACTGCCGGCTAAAGTCGGACGGTTCGTTGTAGCCAACCTGCTCAGCTATGTCAGTAAGACTATAATCGGGATATTGTATAAGCAACCGTTTAGCTTCTTCTACACGTAGGAGATTGATCCAGGCATTAAAATTTACACCTTCTTCATTGTTAATAAAGTCGGAAAGCGTGGTGCTTCCTATTTTGAGGTGCTGAGCTATTTCCTCTATGTTTACAGTCGGCTGCAAGTAATATTTATCGGCAATAATATGGCTTTTTAATTCTGTCCAGTAAAAACGCTTTGTGTTTTTTGCCGAATCTTCAGCAACAGCATGCAAAGGATAAAGAATCTGTAGTATAGTGGCAAACTTACGTGGATATTGAATATAATAAATCCCGAAAGCCAGGTAAAAAACGGTATAAGCAATGGCAAAAATCAAAATCAACGGCCCGGTAAAAATAAAGCACGACAGCAAAGCGCAGGTGCCCACCAACAACATTGTATAAAACGAGTACTTCACACCCGAAAGATACAAATGCCGACGATCAGCAAAGTAATTGTCCAGTTTTTCTTCGTATTTTTTAGCCTGAACGCAAAACAACCAGGGGAAAAACAGAAGCTGAAAGACATAATACACAAGAAATACTTGCCTCACCAGCACAGCCGGATGCGAAGCAACCAGTTTAAATATAGCAAAACTGGTTATTTTCGGATTTCCCCACACTGATGCAGCTAAAACATACAGCAGAATCAATATAAATACCGGCATTAAATGTTTCCACAAAGAAGACCTGGTAACAAAACGGGGATTAATGAGCGAAATGAGCGAAAAAGTAAATAACGGAGCTTGTAAGGAGGCTATAATGATCGTTTGTATTGAAATAAGATCAAGCATTGCTCCATCAAATATCAGATCAACAGTTTTCAACACAGCCGTGATAAGATATGCACCTGCTAAAAAGCGGAGGAAGATGCGATACTTTTTCAAGCCTTCGTTCGGAGGCAAAGGCAGAGTAAGAAAAATGATAGCCATGGAAACACAACCCATAATCAAGGCTATATTGACAACAAAAAATGCATAATGTTCCATTAGAAAGTCTGATAATAATAATTGACAACTACTGAATTGCACTACGTAATAGAATAAACAAAACAAAACTCGGCATT
>JAATGT010000040.1 GCA_015654525.1 Bacteroidales bacterium | reverse complement strand
CAATAAGGATTATTCCGTTGTGAAAACATTTAAGGCGGCCTTGCAGCAATGCAGGGTCGCTTTTTTACGTCCGAAACTTTTGTCCTGTCCGCTTAAAGAAAGTATTTTCATCTCCTCTTTTCAATTATTCTTCCCGTTATTTTCAGGCCTAAACTTCTTCGTTGAGTAAAAAAATAACTAAAATCTTGCAATTTAAAAAAAATAAAATTATATTTGCAAACAATATCATTCAATGGTTTGGTAATCATACCTATACTTGGCTATTTCTACTAAGTTCTATGCGTATTAACTTCGGTAGCTTTTTATCTTGCAATTTTGTTATCGGATGGGGTAGGAGTGCGGTTTTGGAGATTAATTGAGCTCTGTTTTATCTAAAATTTTAATACTATTGGAAAAAAGGTAAGGACTTTTAGAAAAATAGTGTGGACTTTTACTCTAAAAGTCCATACTGTTGAAGTAAAAGTCCATACTGTTGCGGCAAAAGTCCACACTGTTGGAGTAAAAGTCCATACTGTTGCGGCAAAAGTCCATACTGTTGGAGTAAAAGTCCATACTGTTGCGGCAAAAGTCCACACTGTTGCAGTAAAAGTCCGCACCATTTTTTTGTCGGAAAATACTTATGTGTTGATTATCAGTGCTAAGTTGTTTTTTAGGTACTTCGACAGCTATAAATTTTATGTAAATTCATTCTTTGTTTAAAATTAACTATATTTGTTTGTTTAAATTGTTTCAGATTATGATTGCGATACGTGAAAAAATAAATAATCATCTCGATGAACGCTGTCCTTTATTTTTATCGACCACACAGGGGTGGATGCTTCTTGTATTTGCTGTACCTGTATTTGGTGTGCTGATTAATTTTTTGCAGCCATTTGGTGCTCATGCCTGGCATGCGCCTCATAAATGGATGGTACTTGCAGGCTATGGTATCCTGTATGCCGGTGTGTATATACTTATCTATTGGTTTGGCTCGATCTTTTTTCCGACCCATTATACTGCTGAGAGCTGGACCGTCCGAAAAGAACTTCGCGTGCTGGCATTGTATTTTCCGTTGACCATCGTTTCATGCTGTATTTTTACAGTAGTTTCGGTGCCCGAACTGCTTGAAGATAAGCTAACTCTTTTTGAACTGATAGGCTACAATATGCTGATGGCCGCGATGGCTGTTTATGTTTTCGGTTTGGTTGTCAAAGTCCGGCTCGGAAAGAGGATTGCTGATAAGACTGATAACCCGATGCCCGAACCTCAACAGAACTCTGAACCCGAATCAGAATATAAGCCTGAGCCTGAGTTGGAAAATAAACCCGAGTCAGAATCAGGGTCTGTTCAGGTTTCAAATGATGAACTAGTGTCAGAATCCGACCCTATGCTGGATGCAGAATCTGAGCCAGCCCCCGAACCTGAATCGCAGGTTGAACTTCCGGTTGCCGAAACTCCCCTTCCGCTAGCTACCGTGCCTCTTCCTGTTTTTATTGAGTTCAAAAAAATACGCTATAAAGTGGATGACATTCTTTATCTGGAGAGCAGCGGTAATAAAATGATTATACATATTTTGGCTGGTGGGCAGATGAAGGAATCGACTGTGCTGTATACACTGAAAAAAGCCGAGCAGGATCTGGCTCTATTTCCGCAAATGGAACGTTGCCACGATTCGTTTATAGTCAATCTGGATTATGTTGTCGCTTTCAAAAAGAAAGATCATGGACTGGAATTAACCCTACAGCATTGCAACTCTCCGATTCCGGCATCATCATCATACAACTGTAAATTGATAGAAAACAGGCTGTATGATCGTGGAATTTTCAGAAAGTAATATGGGTTGTTTGTTCATTTTTTACTGAAATCTATCCTTGATTTTGTATTTTTATCCTTGTTTTTGGTTATATGTCAACACTCCCAGAATAATTCGGAAATAATCATTTTATATTTGCACTGTACAAATTCAAGGGCGGCTATGCAAGCAGAGGGCTTGTTCCGGAACTGTCAGTTAAACTATGCTTCGGCTTGTGGTCTTATTTGGTATTGTACAAATTATTTTAGCGAGACTAGATGATTCTCTATTATTAACAATCCAACTTATTTATTATGGCGGATAAATCAAGGATTCCACGAAGTGCTCCTTTGTTTAACTCTTACATTGTGAATACGACTAATTATCTTTTGGCTGGAACTGCTCCCAATACAAATGCTGCAAGGCTGGGTATATTGGAGTCGGAGCTGACTAAATGGTCTGCTTTAGCTTCTAAGTGGAGTGATGTATTTTTACTTTATTCGGATAAAAAGTACACACGTACTACGGATGTTAAAGATCAAATGCTATCCATTATTGATGATTTCGTAAAGCTGGACCAAACATGCCGGATTCTCGACCGGATTGCAGCTTCTCCCAATGTGACGGTTACCGATTTGGAAGTGTTTAATATCAAAGCCGGAATTTTGAAAAAAGCTACGCGTACTATCCCTACAGCTCGTTTGACAGACAAAGTTGTTGCCGATATTCAGGCTCTGGGTGGTGGCTCGTTTGCAATAAAAGCAAAATCAAGTTCTGGTAGTGGCACAGCCATTATTGAGGGAGCAGACAGTGTACAATGTGTTTATAAAATAGGCACAACACCTCCTGTTTCGGCAGATGACGACGGTATGAAAACCAACCTGTCTACCAAAGCCAGTTTTAGCCTGGATTTGGGAACGGAAAATTCAGGAAAAACGCTTTATGTGTATTTCCGGTGGTTTAATACCAAGCATCCTGAACTGGCAGGACCATGGAGTACATTGTATGTCACTGTTATTCTGTAAACGGTTTGACTGACTGCTTTCGGGTAGTTGGTCTAAATCGGATTCTTTCTAAAAACCGATGCCTGTCTGGTACAAGCATCGGTTTTTTCAGGCAAAAATTTATTTCTCTTTATCCGGTTGCAATGCCGAAGAGGCATAGGGTCCGATAAGCGTACCGGTAAAACCTCCGGCATTCTGCGTGCTCAGGTTGTGTGCGTCGGTGTCTTCGGCTATAGTTACCCAGTCTGTCCCGTTGTAGGATACATAAAAGCTGTAGTTGGACCCTTTTCCTGCAATTTTAAGCTGTACATTTGCGTCCTTGTATTCGGTTGGAATGGCTTTACATGCCAGACGGGTTCTTTTTCCGTCTGACCGGTATAAAACGATGGACTCTTTGCCTTTCACCAGTGTTTTTCCGAAAATGAAATTGTATTGCTCATTCTGAAAACAAAGCAGTCCGGCAATGTCTTGAATTGTTTTGGGTTTGAAGCTAAGTTCGGTAAGTACTTCGAAGCTTCGGTGTTGCTGACGATGACCCAGAAAGGCCGGTTGCACAGTTTTGTTTATGCTAAGTGGAAGTGCTTTCAGTATGAGTTTTCCATCTTTAAAGTTATACCAGCGGGAGTGGGGGGTACGAATCATAAGCCATTCGTTGTTCAGACTGTCTTTCTCAAAATCATCGCGCCAGCTGAAGTTACCACTCATCAGGGTGGAGGTACTTTCCAGTTTTTTCTTTTTCACTATCAGCGGCAAAGTTTCGCCTTTGGGTAAAATAATAGGGGCATTATCTTTCCATGTTACGGGGAGTAAAAATGTTTCCCGTCCTGTATTATAATAATTGCCTTCGTAGGGACGGCAGCCCAGAAATACTGCCCAGGTTTTCCCATCTGTATCGTCAATCAGGTCGGCATGACCTACGCTGGTTATGCGGGGGCTGCGGTTTTCGTCTAAGTCACGTTGTGTCAGTATGGGATTTGTTGTACACGGAACGTAATCGCCCAGTACCTTGTCGCTTATAAAAGCTACTTCCGAATGATTCGGGCCTGTTCCACCTTCGGCAGCCACCAGCAGGTATTTACCATTTCGTTTGTAGAGGTGCGGCCCTTCAATCCATACCGGCTTTAGCGACGGATCTACGCCTCCATCCACAATAACCCTGGCTGTTCCTACGGTTTTATCGGTATTGGTATCGAATTCATGAATCCAAATGGCGCGGTGTCCATCCCACTTCGGAGTGCCCACCGGTGCATCGTTGTTTACAATATAGGCTTTACCATCTTCGTCGAAAAACAAAGAAGGATCAATGCCGCCTACTTTGGGTAGCAGGATAGGATCCGACCAACCCTGAGCCGGATCTTTTGTTTTGACAATAAAGTTCCCGATTCCGTCCACACAGGTGGTAATCAGGTAAAAAGTGTCGTTGTATTTATTATATCGGATGGTGGGTGCATAAATACCTCCTGCAATGCGTATACCATCCAGTTTCAGTTGACCGGGCCGATTCAGCACATGTCCAAGCTGTGTCCAGTGTACCAGGTCTTTGCTGGTGCTGATGGGTATTCCAGGGAAAAAAGCAAAGCTGGAGTTAACCAGATAAAAGGTATCGCCTTTGCGGCAGATGCTCGGATCGGGATAAAAACCGGACAGAATAGGGTTGTAGTACTCTTTTTTTAGATTTATTTTTTGATCAAAAAGAGCATCTTTCCCTTTGTATTCGAAATAATTGAACCCGGCTGTGTTTTGTTGAGCTCCCACATGTTGTAAATATCCCGACAGGAAAAGTACGGCTGTAATCAGATAGAATTTTGTTCGCATAAACAGGACTTTTATTTAAACATCAAAAATACAATTTTAATTTAATATTCGCTTATTCATTGCTTACAATACTTTTTCGGTTCCGATACATTTTCTCTTTTTCCGGTTACATTTTTCTCCGGCAGCTGCTATAAAAGTGCTGTTTTTGAAAAAATGGATTTCGTAGCTTTCCGATTGCATGCATCCCTGTTTGTGTTCCATGCTGAAATTGTAAAGATTTTATCCTGATCAATCTGTATTATTAACCTGAGTTCGGGATAAGCGATAAATAAAAAAGCAGAATCAACTTAATAATACACCTTGGTTATCAAACATATTTGAAAATAATATGCCGGTGCGCTGCACCTTCGATTTATGTGTCTAACTAAATTTCTACAAATAGCTCGGTGCGCTGCACCTTTTTGAGGGACAGAGTCCCCAACTATTTGTAGTATTAGGTATCAATTATCATCATTAGGTGCAGCGCACCGTAATATTCAGTTGTATAGTTTGAAAAATGAATCCGAGCTTATCCCGAACTCAGGTTGTTATGTTGGTTAGTAAATACAAATAGAAAAAAATGAAGTTATTTTGAAATTATTCTTAGATATTGCTAACTTTGCCTTTCGAAAAGCAACCTTTTATTTTCCAATATTCATGAAAAAGCGAAATCTCGCCTTATTTTCCTTCTTTATTTTAGGACAACTTTGTCCGGTTTTCTCTCAGATCGGTACTTTTTATTCTACCGACAAAGAATTATCAAATAGTTTAATCAACTCAATTTATCAGGATAAACGAAACTATATCTGGATAGCCACCGAGGACGGACTGAATAAATTCGACGGAGTAAAATTTACGACCTATAAAAGCATAAAGGGAAACTCCCAAATGCTCAAAAATAATTATGTACGTACACTCTTTGAAGACTCGTCCGGTCGTTTCTGGATTGGATGCATTAATGGATTGATGCTTTATAACAGAGCCGAAGATACTTTTAAAGAAGTAAATCTTACTAAAAACGGGATAGTTGTAGAGCCTCATATCACTTCCATTATAGAAAGTAACACACATCAGATATGGATTACCAGTGATCAGGGTCTTTTAATTATAGACTCCAATAAAGATTCGTATCATTTTGATTCTAAGTTCTCCAAACTACTATGTAGTAGCTCGCTTGTTGCTGTTTTTCAGGATTCGCGACATGATTTCTGGATTTTATCCGATGACAGGGGTTTAAACAGATACTCACCCGCAACTAAAAAACTGTATAGTTATAAATCACCAACCGGGATAGGCAGTAATCAAACTTCGGCAATATGCGAAGACCATCGGGGCAATATTTTCGTCGGGACTCTTACGGCCGGTCTTTTTAAATTTAATAGGATCACCAATAAGTTTGATCAGATTGTTTATGCTAATTCGTCGCAGGGGCTTCCTGTAAAATGCTTACTTGTAGACAAACAAAAGAGCTTATTGGTAGGTACCGATGGGATGGGCATGAAAGTGTATAATGAGAAAAAGAACAGATTAGAGGATCTTGAGATGCAATCTTCGTTGTTCGATTTTTCTAAAATGAAGGTACATGCCATTTTGCAGGATAAAGCAGGAAATTTATGGACCGGCATCTTTCAAAAAGGCGTTTATTTTGCACCGAATAATCCCAATAAGTTTGCACTCCTTGGGTATAAATCGTTTAATAAAAATGTAATAGGTTCCAGTTGTGTGATGTCTATTTTGAAAGACAACGATAATATTCTTTGGGTGGGAACCGATAATGATGGAATTTATGGCGTTGGAAAAGGCGGAGCTGTGAAGCATTATTCGCGAACGATGCCTAATTCGGTTTCTAATACAATTATGTGTATTTTTCAGGATAGTAATCATGATATCTGGTTAGGATCCTATTTAAACGGGCTTTCTAAGTTTAATAAAAATAACGGCGTTTGTACCTATTACAATCAGATTTCGGCAAGTATCGGCAACAATTTTTTGAGTAATAAGGTAATGTGTATTACCGAAGATAAGCAGAAAAACTTGTGGATAGGAACTAATGGTGCCGGATTATATTCTTTCGATTTAAAAACACAAACTTACAGGCAGCATTACGCGCTGGATGGGGGACATAATGGAAAAATTCTGAATGATGGGATTAATTGTGTTTTGCATGACCGGGATGGATTTATATGGATTGGGACATTTAAAGGAGTTTGTAAAATAAATCCTCAGACAAATAAAATTGTAAATTTCACAACAAAAAACAATATCTTACCCGGTTCAATTGTATTTGCAATGACCGAAGATCATAAAGGTAATATCTGGATTGGAACAACTGAGGGGCTGGCATGTTACGATAAGAAAAAGAATAAATCCCGGTTATATACTATGGCCGATGGATTGCCAAGCAATGTGATTTGCGGTATACTGGAGGACGAAAAAGGAAACCTGTGGTTAAGTACTCACATGGGAATTTCAAAGTTAATTGTTGCCGAAAATAAATTTGTAAATCACTATGCTTTCGATGGCCTGCAAGGAAATGAGTTCTCTAAAGGAGCTACTTTTCATGCGGGTAATGGTGAGATGTTTTTTGGAGGTATCAGTGGTGTGAGTCATTTTTATCCGCAGGAAATTAATGATTTGAGAAAAAAATTGAAAGTATACCTCACCGATTTATACATTCTGGATGTTCCCGTAAAAAAAGGCGACTTGTCTGTCAACAGGAATAAACGGATAATAAATCGATTTATCTCTGATGTAGATACTATTCATTTAAGTTACAGAGATAATATGTTTAGTCTTGAATTTTCAACATTCGATTTCGGAAATTCAGAACGTGTGTACTATCGCTATAAAATGGAAGGCCTGAATTCCGAATGGATAAATACGCAGCAGGGTATAAGCCGCATCAATTTTACCAATATAAGTTACGGAACTTATAAACTAAAGGTCATGGCCTGTATTCAGGATAATAGGTCGCCCGAAAAAGAATTTATAATTATTATTTCACCACCCTGGTATCTGTCGTGGTGGGCAAAAACTATTTATTTTATTTTAGTACTGCTATTGGGATACGGCATTACCAAATATATACTGAGTCAGATAAACCATAAGCAAGAGTTGATGCGTCGGGAACATGCCGAACAAATAAATGAAGCCAAGTTGCAGTTCTTTATCAATATCTCGCACGAAATCCGTACGCCAATGACGCTTATTATCAGTCCGCTCGAAAAGCTGATCTCGGAGAATGCGGATATGGAAAAGCAAAAGGTATATCAGATGATGTACCGGAATGGTCAGCGCATTCTGCGGTTGATTAACCAGTTAATGGATATCCGGAAAATTGATAAGGGTTTGATGTTTGTAAAGATGAGAGAAACCGACATCGTTGGCTTTATCGATGATCTGATGCAAACATTCGAATATCAGGCCAACAAGCGCAATATTCATTTTGAATTTCAGCATACCGAACCCAAACTGAATGTGTGGATAGATTTAAATAATTTCGATAAAGTATTACTGAATATTCTGTCTAACGCTTTTAAATATACACCCGAAAACGGTGAGATTATAGTTTCGCTTTGTACCGGAACGGATGAAAATGAGGAGGGGGCTCTACGAAATTATTTTGAAATTACCATTTCCGACACGGGGATAGGTATCGAAGAAGAAAAAATCGAACGGATATTCGAACGTTTTTATCAGATTGATAACGATCAGACAAAATCAAATTTCGGAACGGGAATCGGGCTTCACTTGGCTCGTTCGCTGGTGGAATTGCAACATGGGATTATTCGTGCCCGGAATAAACAAGTCGGGAAGGGTAGTGAGTTTGTTGTACGGTTGCCATTGGGACATTCGCATCTGAATGATGTGGAAATAGAAAACTATAGTGTAGAACCAGTTCAAAAAACAGCTCTTCATACGCCCGATGCGGTTCTTTATGATGAAGTGGGGATTGAGAATCCCAGTAAAGTAAAATCAAAAACCAAGTACCGCATTTTGGTGGTGGATGATGAGGATGAAATCCGGCAATATATTCGTACCGAACTGTCGGATATGTATAGGATCTCCGAATGTCGGAATGGAAAGGAGGCATTGGATTTTATTCTGAAAGAAAAACCTAATTTGGTGATAAGTGATGTAATGATGCCGGAGATGGATGGAATTACCTTGTGTAAGAAGATGAAATCGAACATAAATATAAATCATATTCCCATTGTACTGCTCACAGCCAAATCGGGAGACGAAGATAAAGCCGAAGGTTTTGATATCGGGGCTGATGCTTACGTAGTAAAACCCTTTAATGTGGAGTTACTGAAGAAGCGTATTGCCAATTTGCTGGGAAATCGTGAACGTTTGGAAATGAAATCTTCGGATACTGACGAAAATAAGTTACTTATAAAACCGGTGGTGATGCGTTCGTCGGATCAGGTATTATTGGAAAAAGTAATGAATATTATCAATGATAATATTGCAGATCCCGATCTGAATGTTGAATTTCTGGCAAGTGGAGTTGGAATGAGCCGTGTACACATGCATCGGAAACTAAAAGAACTGACCAATCAGTCTGCTCGTGATTTTATTAAGTCGATTCGCCTTAAACAGGCGGCCGAATTGCTTTCTACTCAGAAAACAGGCATTTCGGAACTTGCATACGCATTGGGATTTTCTAATCTGTCTCATTTCTCCAACTGCTTCCGTGAGTTCTATGGTATGTCACCGAAAGAATATGCTCAACAGAATAAAGATAAAAAAGAAGATTGAAATATATTGCACAGTATAAAAAAAGCAGCCGGAAACTAAATCCGACTGCTTTTTTTATGTGCCTATGATCCGATAAGCACAGTTTTGAGTGCATATACAATTATAATGTATAAACTGAAAGTGCCAAATCAGGGGGTTATACAGTTATTTTATACACAATTTCAGGAGGTCGGATAATAAAAAACACCAATAAATATTTGCTCAATAAGGTCGAGTCAGGTAGTCACAGTGCCGGATGTAACGTATAGAAAAGTTTTTGTTACGAATTTGGCGCAAATGTAACACACAGAAAAGTAAATGAAATGCCTGTCAGGGCCAGTTAGAATATAAAAGGGTATGTTTGTACAGAAAAAATAAACCATCATTAAACTAAAGTAAACAAAATTGTCAAACTAAAATGGATAAAAGAAAAATGAAAACATGAACCTCTTTATGTGATTATTGAACCCAAGTAATTAAAAATCTAATAAAAATGAATTCTAATCATGAGAAACAAAATTTTATTTAGGCCATTAAGCCTTTTATTTTTATTCTTTTTATTTCCTCTCTGTGCTTTTGCGCAAACAATAACAGTAAGAGGAATTGTAAAAGATCCAAACGGAGAAACATTAATAGGAGTGAGTGTAACGCAAGTTGGATCTACTAACGGAGCAATCACCGATATGTCCGGAATGTATGAAATCAAAACGAGCGCTAACTCAAAACTGATTTTTTCGTATTTAGGTTATAAAAAAGAAGAAGTAGCCGTAAATGGAAAAACAAAAATTGATATCACTTTGAAAGACGAAGACAAGTCATTAAGTGAGGTTGTGGTTGTAGGGTATGGTAATCAACGTAAAGAAGCCGTAACAGGCTCGGTTGCTTCCGTAAAAGGAGATGCTTTACGTGAAATTCCGGCATCGAATATTACAAATGCTTTACAAGGACGTGTAGCTGGTGTTGAAATGTCTCAAACCTCCACGAAACCAGGGACTACCATGCAGATCCGTATTCGCGGTACGCGTTCTATAACTGCTGATAACAACCCATTGATTGTCCTTGACGGTATACCTTTTGCCGGTACAATCGCCGATATTAGTACAGATGATATCAAGAGTATCGATATTCTGAAAGATGCTTCGGCAACTGCCATTTATGGTTCGCGTGGTGCTAATGGTGTTATACTGATAACAACCAATAAAGGAATAGCAGGTCAAAAAGCACAAATTAGCTATAATGCTTATTATGGTGTAAAAGATGCTATTAAATATCCGATGATGAATGGCCCCGAATTGGCGGCTCTCCGTAAACAAGCAGGTTTGTATACAACAGCCGGTACAGATGAACCACATACTTCGAATGCTGACGGTTCGGTAGCATCTTATACTGGAAATACTGATTGGCAAAGCCTGTTCTTAAGAACTGGTTTAGTTACAAGTCACGATATAGGTGTTTCGGGCGGTAATGAAAAGGGTAGCTACAAGTTTGGTGGAGGATACTACAAAGACCAAGCTGTAATACCCGGTTCGGATTACACACGCTATTCTATACGTGCTTCTCTGGATCAGGAAGTCGGTAAATATTTCCGCGTTGGTTTCACAACAAACAATAATTATAATGTTACTAATGGTGCCAGCATGGGTATGTACACAGTTTTAAATTCATCACCTCTTGCTAATCCCTATAATGATGATGGTTCGATTAAAAGGACTATATCCGTAACAGCAGGAGATCAAAACTGGGTATATACAAAAAGTACTGTAGAAGCCTTAGGAGATAAATGGGCTGATAAAACCAAAGCGTTTGGATCCTATAACTCTGCATACGGTGAGGTGAAAATTCCTGGCGTAGAGGGTTTAAAAGCTCGTGTAAACTTAGGAGCGAACTATCGTCAGAGTAATGGTGGTAGCTATACAGGAGTTGGAGTTTTTAGTACAGATGCTAATAACCCTAGTTCAGCTTCTATTAGTAACTCACTCACCACCAATTGGGCTGTTGAAAATCTATTGACTTACGACCGTGTATTTGCTGAAAAGCATAAAGTGAATGCAGTTGCCATGTATTCGGCATAACAAACGATGTATAATAGTTCATCTATTTCGAGAAAAAATATTGCAGGTGATAATTTCCAATATTACAATCTGGGACAGTCTTCTACCAGTAGTAATGATGATATAACGATTAATAGTTCTAATCAGAGCTATTCGGTAAGTGGATTGATGTCGTACATGGGACGTGTCATGTACTCTTACGACGACCGTTATATGATAAGTGGCACCTACCGTTCCGATGCATCTTCGAGATTGGCAGAAGGACACAAATGGCATAGCTATCCGGCGGTATCAGTAGGATGGAATCTTCAAAAAGAATCGTTTATGAAGGATGTTACCTGGTTAGATGCATTGAAATTGCGTGTCGGTTATGGACAGACTTCCAACCAATCTGTTTCCCCATACTCCACACTCGGACTTTTAAGTACCAGACCTTATAACTTCGGGACTTCTAATGCAACAGGATACTATGTATCCACACTGCCTAACTCTAGTTTAGGATGGGAATATTCTATAACAAAGAATTTTGGTGTGGATTT
>JAATGT010000256.1 GCA_015654525.1 Bacteroidales bacterium | reverse complement strand
GGTTGGCGTATGGGGCTATTGGCTTCCAATGCTCAGTTTATAGAATGGGTGCTGAAAGTCAAAAGTAATATTGATAGCGGCCAGTTTAAACCCATGCAAGTGGCTGCCATAGCTGCTTTGAATAATTCGGAAGAATGGCATAAAGAAATGAATGTCAACCTGTATAAGACTCGTCGTCATCTGGCTGAAGAAATTATGAAAACACTGGGTTGTTCATTCGATGAAAGTCAGGTTGGTATGTTTCTTTGGGGCAAGATATCGGATAAATATAAAAATAGTGGCGAACTGGCTGACAAGGTATTATATGAGTCGAAGGTCTTTATTACTCCGGGATTTATTTTTGGAGATAAAGGTGATCATTATGTGCGTATATCGCTTTGTGCTAACGAAAAAATGCTTGCAGAAGCATTGGAAAGAGTGAAACAGTTAGCTGTCATCAGTCAGCAGTGAAAAGTTGATTTTGCGAATAATTAAAATTCAATCAAAATATTAAATAAAACAATAAAAATAACAGCTTTAGTGACTGATAACAGCTCGCTAATGACTATTCATTAGAAAATTATGGAACTCGAATCGATTTTATTACCCGGAGTAGATGCAAAGCGTCCGCTCGTAATTGCCGGACCTTGTAGTGCGGAAACGGAAGAACAAGTGATGGAAACTGCCCGCGGATTACATGCCCGTGGCATAAAAATATTCCGTGCCGGAATATGGAAACCCCGTACTAAGCCGGGAGGTTTTGAAGGTATTGGCGTTGAAGGACTGCCCTGGCTTAAACGTGTCCAAACAGAATTGGGCATGTATACTGCTGTGGAAGTTGCTACAGCTAACCATGTACGCGAATGTCTTGCTCATGGTGTCGATATTCTTTGGGTTGGCGCGCGTACCTCAGCTAATCCGTTTGCCGTGCAGGAAATTGCCGACGCATTGGAAGGCGTTGATATTCCTGTGCTAGTTAAAAACCCGGTAAATCCTGATCTGGATTTGTGGATTGGCGCTATTGAGCGTATTCATAATGCTGGTATTCGTCGGATCGGAGCAATCCATCGTGGATTCAGTACTTATGACAAAAAGATATATCGTAACTTACCACAATGGCATATTCCGATTGAATTGCACCGTCAGATACCTAATTTGCCGATTATTTGCGATCCAAGTCATATCGGTGGAAAACGCGAATTGATAGCACCGCTTTGTCAACAAGCCATGGATTTAAATTTTGATGGTCTGATTGTTGAATCGCATTGTCATCCTGATAAAGCATGGAGTGATGCTGCTCAACAAGTGACTCCTGATGTGCTTGACTTTATTTTGAATACGCTTGTAATTCGAGATATGACTCAGTCAACTGAAAACTTAACTGCTTTACGTCGTCAGATTGATGAGCTGGATAATAGTTTGCTGGAGTTGTTGGCTCGTCGTATGCGAATTTCAGACGAAATAGGAGTGTATAAAAAGGAGCATAATATGCCTATTTTACAGGCTCAGCGTTATGATGAAATTCTTCAGAATCGTGTTTCACAAGCTATTGAAATGGGAATGGACGGGGAGTTTATGAAAAATGTATTGGTTGCTATTCATGAAGAATCTGTACGTCACCAACAAGAAGTTATGAAGAAGTAGTTGTGCGATTATAAAAAGAGCTCCCATAAATCTATTGACTTATGGGAGCTCTTTTATTTTGTTACTTCTCTTCTTCCGGGCCTGGTCCTTCTGGCTTTTCCTCATTTTCTCTGCGTGCTTTCATCTTTTTTTGCTGTTCGGCACGAGCTGCCTGTAATTTTTGAAACTTTTCAGCTCCAATAATTTTAGCCAGTTCTTCATCGCTTGCTTTACGCTCAGCCTCAAACTGAGCTTTCATTTCTTCCCGTGTCTTTTTTACTTCGTCTTTTTTCTTCTGACGATCAGCATCTTGCTTTTGGTATAAAGCCAAAACTTTTGCTTTTTGATCATCTGTCAGATTCAATTGTTTTGCTAACATTTCAGCTCTCTTTTCCGGAGACATCATAGGTGCCCTTTCGCCAGGTTTAAATTCTTTTTTTTGACCATCAGGTCCTTGAGATGTTGGATCTTGTGCCATAACGGACAAACTAATTGTAAAAATTGTAGCCAAAGCTAACATTAAATACTTTTTCATAATGCACTTTTTTTATTGTTAGTACTATTTTTGTAATTTGTTCTTTTGACTGAAAAAGGAATGTTTGGTTTAATGCAAGTATTCTATATTTGAGTTTCTTAACTATAATCAGGACGTATTTTTATAAAAATACAATTGGATTAAGCAGGTAGGACAAGCGACTCCCGAATCCAATTGAAATTTCATTGATAATGATTATTTTTTCAATAATACTTCATTGATTGCCTGTTTGAAGTCATCTTTAGGTATAGCTCCCTGTGCCATTTGAGGTGCTCCATTCATTGGACAAAACAATAAAGTTGGAATGCTCCGGATTCCAAATGCGCTGGCAAGTTCTTGCTCTTCTTCGGTGTTGATTTTATAGATGTAAATCTGTCCGTCATATTCTTTTGCCAAATCTTCCAGTATCGGTGCAATAGTTTTGCACGGACCACACCAGGAGGCATAGAAATCAATGATACAGGGTTTGTCTCCCAGATATTTCCATTCAGTAGGATTTGTTTCGAAATTTGCAACTTTAGACAAGAATTCTGCTTTGGTTAAATGAATTGTTCCCATTTTTTTTATTTCTTTTGATTGATTTTTTTCTTCTTTTTCCTTCCCATTTCCGGCACAAGCAGAAAATGCAAATGACAGTAAGAGACTTGCAAAAATTATTTTTTTCATATCAGCTCTTTGTTTTTTGTGGTTTTACTTTGTTTCGGGCTTTTTTTCTTGAACATATCGAACAACAGGTATCCTATGACTGCCCCGTAAACTATGCTGATGTATGGATTGGACGAAATCGGACAAGTGCCATTGGAACAGCCAATGAAGTGGTAATATGAAAATCCGGCCACTGCCCCGACGATGATGCCGATGATTTTCAATAAGTGTTTCCTTGGTAAGTTTTTCATAACTATTATTTTATGATTATTATCCTTTGCTTTTGTTTCTTTGAAAGGTACATGTAAAATACAACTTCAATTCTGATTCGTAGACTTTTGTGATTCTTTTGTGCCTTTTGTGGTAAAACCGTTTTATGTGATTAAGCGAATATTCATGTTTTATGTCTGTGTTCTAATCACAGTTACATGTGCGAATGCATTCTATTATCTGTATTATTTGTTTGTTCTTTAGCGAATAATGGCAGTTCTTTCCGTCTTTTCTGCAATTTAATATGCCTTTGGCACGCATATCGGTCAGGTGGTGAGATAGTAAGGACTGCTCACAGTTTAATTGCTCTACCAGTTGGCTTACGGTCATCTCGTCTTGCTCACCTAATAATGAAATAACACACAAACGCGTGCCTTGAGAAATAGCTTTGAGCATATAAGCCGCCTGCTCCATGTGTTCTTTATTTAGTTCCTGCTTCATGTTTTTTATTTGATGCAAATATATGAACATGCATTCATATATCGAGCATGCTTTTAGAATTTTTAGAGAAAAAGAGTTTCAAATAAGAAATGAAGAAAAAATCGCGTACTTTCCATCTTTTTTTTACGGCTAATTTTAAAGAATAAAGTATCTTTGTGAGCTAAAATCCAAACGATGAGTCATTCGATAACAAAGATATGTAAGAATTTTATTTCCGAACTGGATGAAGCCATAGGTGAGCAAAGTGCCGAAAGCATTTTTGTGTTGACCGATGAAAATACCCGGAAACACTGTTTGCCAGTGGCTCTACGCTCTGAAAAATTAAAAGGATGCCACCTGATTTGTATTCCAAGCGGAGATGAAAATAAAAATATAGATACGGCAGTTGTTATTTGGAAATACCTGAGCGAAAATGGAGCAACGCGTAAATCGTTGATGATTAACTTGGGTGGTGGTATGGTTACCGATATTGGAGGATTTACAGCATCGACCTTTAAGCGTGGAATACGTTATGTGAATGTCTCCACTACATTACTTGGCGCTGTGGATGCTGCAACAGGTGGAAAAACAGGGATTAATTTTCAGGGATTGAAAAATGAAATAGGTGTATTTTCCCCGGCCGAAACAGTTCTGATCAATATTGACTTTTTCAAAACCTTAGATGCTGAAAACCTACGATCCGGTTATGCTGAAATGGTGAAACATGCGCTGATTGATACTCCGGAAAGCTGGGAACGTGTGCTTAAGTTTGATCTTGAAAATGTTGATTTTGAAGAATTGAAACAATTACTTGAGGAAAACATTCATATCAAGGAGCGTGTTGTTGAGCAAGATCCTTATGAGGCTAATATTAGGAAAGCATTAAATTTGGGTCATACTTTTGGACATGCTTTTGAAAGCTGGTCATATAAAATTCAACGGCCAGCATTACATGGTTATGCTGTCATATGGGGACTGCTTTGTGAACTGTATTTATCATTGATAAAGCTGGACTTTCCAAAAGATGAATTGCTCAGGTTAAAGTATCTGATTAAGGAGTATTACGGAACTTTCGAGTTTAGTTGTAAAGAATACGAGGCATTATTTGAATTAATGACTCACGACAAGAAAAATGAATCTAAAGAAATTAATTTCACCTTGTTGGCCGCTGTCGGAGATATCCGGATAAATCAAACAGCCACAAAGGACGAAATTTTTGAATGTTTTGATTTCTTCAGAGAAGGTTGATTGTCTCTGTAGAAAACTATTTAATTTATGGGAAAGACATTGATAATTGGAGCCAGTAGTAATCCGGAGCGCTATTCTTATCTTGCAGCTCAACGATTATTGGCTTATGGGTATGAAATTGAACTGATCGGATTGCGTAAAGATGTTATTTTTGATCAGGTAATTGATACCGAAAAAAAAGCGTTTGAAGATATAGATACGGTAACTTTATACTTGTCGGATAAATTTCAGCCGGAGTATTACGAATATATTATCTCTTTAAATCCAAGACGCGTTATTTTTAATCCGGGCACGGAAAATGCGGAGTTTGAAAAGCTATTGATTCAGAATGATATAGATGCTCAAGAGGCTTGTACGTTGGTGTTACTGAGAACCGGACAGTATTGATGTGTTGATGTGATGATGGACATTCGAACGATAGATTAATAATTGGTTACAGACTTGCATTTCTTTATTGACTTGTAACTTGTAACTTGTAACTTGTAAATAATGAAAATAGCTTTAATAGGATATGGCAAAATGGGTAAAACCATTGAAAGAATTGCGCGTGAACGTGGTCATGAGATCGTGTCGATAATTGATGTGAATAATTTGGCCGATTTTGATTCCGATTCGTTTAAGAGTGCAGATGTGGCCATCGAATTTACAGTTCCGCAAGTAGCGTTGAGTAATTACCGTCGTGCTTTTGCGTCGGGGGTTGCAGTCGTTTCAGGAACAACAGGCTGGACAGACGAACTACCTGCATTAAAAAAGGAGATAGAAGAAGGTGGTAAAACCTTATTCTGGTCGTCGAACTTTAGTTTGGGTGTAAATATATTTATGGCTGTCAATAAATACCTGGCTAAGATTATGAATCAATTCCCGAATTACAATGTAGAAATGACCGAAGTGCATCATACTCAAAAACTGGATGCTCCGAGTGGTACTGCTATTACCCTGGCAGAAGGAATTCTGGAAAATCTGGATCGTAAGAATAGTTGGGTGAAAGAAGTTGAAACCAAACAGGGTGAGATGGCTATCAAATCCATTCGCGAAGGACAGGTTCCCGGCATTCATACCATCCGTTATGAGTCGGAGGTGGATTCAATTGAAATTACACACGATGCAAAAAGTCGCGAAGGTTTTGCGCTTGGAGCTGTGGTTGCAGCAGAATTTACAGCAGGGAAAAAAGGATTATTGGGCATGGAAGACATGCTGAAGTTTTAATCTATAAATTATAATTTGAAACTAAAAATGAGTGCAGACAAACTAATATCGCATTTTCAACAGCCGCTGAAACAATGGATAAAATGCAGCGTGTGGAGCTTGATTTATATTTTATTCATTGTGTGGGTGGGTAACTACTGGTGGCTTTTGGGTTTGCCGGTTGTGGTTGATGTTTATATAACTCACTATATACACTGGACCTGGTGGAAGAAAACAAAGAACAAAGCTTTGTTGGGCCTTATGGGCTGGGTAGATGCTATCGTATTTGCGTTGGTGGCAGTCTATTTTATAAATACTTTTTTGTTCCAAAACTATCAGATTCCAAGTTCTTCGTTAGAAAAGAGTTTGCTGGTAGGCGATTTCCTTTTTGTGAGCAAGGCCAGTTACGGTCCGCGCGTTCCGAATACGCCTCTTTCGTTTCCACTGGTTCAGCACACATTCCCCATGCTGAATTGTAAATCGTTTATCGAAAAACCTCAATGGGATTATCATCGTCTGAAAGGTTTTGATACGGTGAAACGAAATGATATTGTAGTGTTTAACTTCCCTACAGGCGATACAGTGGCTTTAAAAGTTACAAACCCTGATTATTACACCTTATGTTATAGTTATGGCCGGGATATGGTGCACAACCGGAAAGATCTTTTCGGAGATATCGTTTATCGTCCGGTAGATCGTCGTGAGAACTTTGTAAAACGTTGTGTGGCTATTTCGGGTGACTGGCTTCAGATCAAGGACAATCAGGTATATGTCAATGGAAAAAAACAGGAAAAAATTCCCGGCATTCAGTTTAATTATTTTGTGCAAACGGATGGTACGCATTTAAGTGCCGAGGTGTTGGATAAATTAAGAATTAGTGTTGATGATAGAATACTGATGAATGATGTGCAAAGTGTGCCGGGCAATGAGCAGGCTGCAGAATCGAATAATCAGGCTATACTGGAAGCCGGACTAGATCTTAAACTTCCGGTTTATCATTTTCCGTTGAATGAAGAAACGTATAATGAAATACAAAAAGTAACCGGTGTTACCAAAATTAAAATTGAGCAGCTTAAAACCTTGGATGTATTCCCACTGGGTGGACATAAACGTTGGACCCGCGATAATTACGGACCGCTTTGGGTTCCGAAGAAAGGGGCTACGCTGGCACTTAACTCCTATAATTTACCTATTTACGAACGGATTATTCGGGTTTATGAGCATAATACCCTTGAGGTGAAAGGCAACGAATACTTTATAAATGGTAAATCAACAAAAACCTACACATTCAAAATGGATTACTACTGGATGATGGGTGATAATCGTCATAACTCGGCCGATTCGCGTTATTGGGGTTTTGTTCCCGAAGATCATGTGGTAGGCCGTCCGGTATTAGTTTGGCTGTCATTGGATAAAGATAAAGGCTGGTTTGGCGGAAAGATCCGTTGGAACAGGTTCTTTAAAAATGCAGAAAGATAATATATCAGTAAGCAGTAAGTAGTAAGCAGTAAGTGGTTGGTGGTTTGAAGGAAAGAATGTCCGGAATTTGTTTAACGAGTGCGTATTTAGCTCCGGTGGAGTATTATGCTGTATTAGCTGCGGCTGAAACGGTTTATCTGGAGCATTGCGATTATTACGTGAAGCAGACGTATCGGAATCGCTGTCATATTGCGGCGGCCAACGGGGTAATGGCTCTGAGTATTCCGGTAGAAAAAGCAACTAAGGAAAAGATATTGACCCGCGACATTCGTATTTCGGATCACAGCGACTGGCAAACGCAGCATTGGCGTTCTATTGAGTCTGCCTATAACTCAACGCCTTTCTTTGAATATTACAAGGATGATTTATTGCCATTCTACGAAAAGAAGTGGACTTTTCTTTATGACTTTAATCTGGAGATTCAACGTAAGCTGTTGGAATTACTGGATTTGAATCCAAGGGTTTTATTGACCGAAAAATATTTTTCCGAACCGGAACAGGGGGTAGTGGATCTGCGCGAAAGCATTCATCCGAAAAAGGAGAGTTTGTTTGAAACTCCGAAACCCTATTATCAGGTTTTTGATCAACGCTTCGGTTTTCAACCTAATTTAAGCATTATAGATTTGCTTTTTAATATGGGCAATGAAAGTCAATTAGTAATCGGCAGGCCCCTAGATCCCCTAAAGGGGACTTTAGGGGTGGGGCCAGTTAATACAGAAATACAACAATAACACACTATAATATGGAACAAATAGATTGGAGTAATTTAGGATTCGGTTATATGAAAACCGATTGTAATGTCCGTTGTAACTATAGTGATGGTAAGTGGGGTGAACTGGAAGTTCATGAAAGTGAATATTTGAGCTTGCACATGGCTGCCACCAGCTTGCACTATGGACAAGAGTCGTTCGAAGGGCTGAAAGCTTTTCGGGGAAAAGATGGAAAAATTCGTATCTTTCGGATGAAGGATAATGCTTTGCGTATGCAGGATTCGAGTGCCGGTACCATGATGGCCGTACTTCCGACGGAAGTGTTTGAAGAAGCTGTATTAAAAGCTGTAAAATTGAATGAGCGATTTGTACCACCTTACGAATCGGGAGCATCGCTTTATATTCGTCCGGTACTTTTTGGTATCAGCCCAGAGGTGGGTGTAAAACCCGCTACGGAATATATGTTTATCATTTTTGTAATGCCGGTTGGTCCGTATTTCAAAGGCGGTTTTCAAACAACTCCGTTTGTAATTATGCGGGAATATGATCGTTCTGCGCCTCTTGGTATGGGTAAATTTAAAGTAGGCGGAAACTATGCTGCCAGTCTGGTTGCGGGCGAAAGAGCTCATAAACTGGGTTATTCCAATATATTTTATCTGGATGCAAAAGAAAAGAAATATATTGATGAATGTGGTGCTGCCAATTTTTTCGGAATAAAAGATAATGCGTATATTACTCCAAAATCAACATCTATTCTACCGTCTATAACCAACAGAAGCCTGATGACGTTGGCCGAAGATTTTGGAATGAAGGTTGAACAACGTCATATCCCCGTAGAAGAACTGGCTACTTTTGAAGAAGCCGGAGCTTGCGGAACAGCAGCTGTTATCAGCCCGATAGAACGTATTGATGATTTTGATGAAAATAAATCTTACATTTTCTCACACGACGGTAAGCCGGGAGTTATTTGCGAAAAATTATACAACAAACTACGTGGCATTCAGTACGGCGACGAACCGGATACACATGGCTGGGTAACAGTAATCTAATGTGGTGATGTACTAATGTGATGATTTGATGATGTGTTGATGTGATGATGTGTTTTTGATGTGGTGATTAGTTGATGTGGTGATGTGTTGATCGATGAAATGAAGATGTATTAATATAATGATTTGATGATTTAGTACGTTTTATTGATGCTTTGGCTCATTATATCTTTTATTATACATTCATATTATACACACAATTAATAGCTTATTATTAAATCATCATATATTTCCATTATAAAATCATCACATCACCATATTAGTACATTACCACATCAACTAATCATCACATCATCACATCAACTAATCATCACATCATCACATCATTTCATGATTACAAAATCAGAAGTTTTTCCTATCGGACAAATCATCAAGCCTCACGGTGTAAATGGTGAAATGTCATTTTCGTTTACCTCCGACATTTTCGATCGGGAAGATGTGCCGTATTTTGTTTTTGAGATACAGGGAATTCTGGTGCCGTTTTTCTTGGTGGAATACCGCTTCAAAGGCAGTACTACCGGCTTGTTGACACTGGATGGAATAACAACTGATGAACAAGCCCGTGACTTTGTCGGTCTTACTGTTTATCTGCCCAAAAGCTTTTTGGAAAAAGTGGAAGATGATGAAATTGAGCTCGACTATTTTGCCGGATTTACCTTAGTTGATACTGAAAAAGGCCTGTTTGGAGTTATCTCCGAAGTAGATCAGACGACAGACAATGTACTTTTTGTGATACCCACAAAAAACGATGAGTTGCTTATTCCGGCAGGGGAGGAGTATATCGAAAAAATTGACCACGACAAAAAGATCATTTATGTCCGGTTGCCGGAAGGATTGTTGGATTTATAAAGGATAGTGCTGAAATACACCTAAAGGAGTTATTATATTGTTATCAATATAGTAACTCTTTTTTTTGTGATGTATAAGTTCTGCGAATCAGTGTGGCTGTATCAAAAGCCCGCAAATAACGCAATCAACACAAATTTTCGCAAATAAGATTTGTAAAGAAGAATGTTATTGTTTGAATTTCAATTTAATAAGATTGCGTTAATTTGCACATTTTGTGTTGTTTGCGTGCTAAAAAACTTTTGAGACAACTTCTATTATCCATAGAATAAATAGTTTTGTTTGTTTATTTATTGTCCGTAGGACATTCATATTATTAACTATTTTCTCTACGGGGAATTTGTTGAGGTTGTTTTATTTTCTATTGATATATATTCCCTACGGGAAGTTTAATTAGAATAACCATTCTGTGTTTTTTCGTCTGATCCGTGTATTCTGTGTGCGAATCAATAGTAAATCCGTATTCTTAGCCACGAAGTGGCTCAATATAAATATTCCCCGGTAAGTGAAGCGTAACCGGGGGTTATGAATGCCTCTTGCGCCCACAAGCCTAAAGTGAGTTGAATGATAATATAGTCTGTTGGTATTGAACCCCGTTCGGGGTTCGTATTTAGGTTTTGGCTTTTTCTACGGGTTTTGCCCCTGATTATTTACATTTAAGTCCTTCGGACTTGCCGGAATGGCATTTACTTTCTGTTTTCGGGGTATTTACCGGCCTGAAGGTATACATTTCTGTACACACCCGGAGAAGTTTTATATTGTTTTTTAAAAGCTTTGTTTAGTGATAGTTCTGAGCTATACCCAACTTTTTCAGCTATATCAGCCAAAGTGTAGGACGTTGTTATTAATAAATGAGCTGCCTTGTACATTCGCCATTTCGTCAAATAATTTAATGGCCCTTCATTCATCAGTTTCTTGAACTGTGCTGCAAATGCGGCTCTTGACATTCCTGCTGTTCTGGACATCATCTCAACGGTCCATTTTTTAGATATATCTTCATGAATAGATTCAACGGCAAGGCTTATCTTTGGATCTTTTAAAGCATTCAACCAATGGATTTGTTCTCCGGACTTGTCAAAATGTGTTCTAATAATCAGGATGATAATAATTTCCCCGAGGCGTTTCATAATTTGTTTCGCTCCTGACAGTGCTGCACTCACTTCTGATTGCAGCATATTCACCGCCGAGATAAGCTGCGGATACCTGCTGTCGAATTCATTTAAGCAGAGTATTTGTGGAATTACATTGTAAAATAAAGATTGCTGCGGTAACCCAAACTTGAACCATCCACACACTATTTCTACCTTATTTTCATCACCTTCTATATGGATGTTTTCAAAAATGGAATCTGAGTTAATAGAGTCTCTGAACATTCTGTCCTGATTGTATTCTTCGCTTCCGATCCAGTAATTGACATGTGGTCCGATAAAGAAAAAATCGCCAGAATTGAAAGCATAACCGGTCTGATTGTCTATTTGTATGGTACCTGAGCCTTGTACTATCAGAGCAAAGTAAGCTCGCTCGCACCCTTTTCCTCCAATGCCCCATTCTTTCTTACCGGAATATATTTTTGACTGAATAACACTACCAATCAAAATTGTCGACAGAATATCATTGAGAAGATCCATGAAGATTAGATGTTTGGACAGTTTAAAAAGAGGATCAGATTATTTATGCAAATTCTTTTCATGTAATTTTGCCCAACAAATATAATACAAATTAAATAAGCAATGGAAAAAAAGGTAGCATTAATCACAGGAGGAACCTCCGGTATTGGCTTCGCAATAGCTGAGAAGTTAGCACAGCAGGGAATTAATATCATCATCATTTCTTCAAGCTATGAAAGCCTTGATTCGGCAGTCATAAGGCTCTCAGTTTATGATGTTTCTGTGACCAAAATATACGGAGATCTTTCAGAGGGTGTAAACATCCCTGATATAATTAAAAGGGTATTGGCATCCACAGATAGATTAGATTTTTTTGTCAACAATGCAGGACTGGCTAAATTTGCTTCAATTGAGAGCTATAAACCTGAAGATTTTGATGCTCTGTTTGATTTCAATGTCAAAGTGCCGTTTTTATTCATACAGGCTTTTGTCCCTTTGTTAAGAATGAGCAAAGGATCCATCGTAAACATCTCTACCTACTGGTCACACAAAATGATTAAAGGAAGGCACTCCTCTTTGTATTCTGCAAGTAGAGGGGCGATGGTATCTATGATAAAAGCTTTAGCAAATGAACTTAGCGAAGAGGATATTCGTATCAATGCAGTTGCTCCGGGCTCTACTCAAACAGAAACTTTTATAAATTGGAAATCTTCACTATCTGATGATGCATTAGATGAATTTGAAAAGGAACTAAAAAATAGTTATCCAATTGCTCGTTTAGGTGAACCGTTTGAGATTGCTAACGCTGTATTTTTTCTGTTATCTGATCAAGCTAATTGGATAACAGGTCAGATTTTAAATGTTGACGGAGGCTTTACCATCCGGTAAAAAAGAAATAATTTTTTCCGTTTTGAGCAATTATCCACAGAAAAAGCAGTTTTGGTTATCTATTGTCCGTAGTACATTTCTATTTTTAAGTGTTTAGCTATTGGGGTTGGTTTTGTAGATTTGGCTTACGCCGATTTTCAATTCTCACTTCGTTCGAAATGACAATTAATATTTTATATTTGGAGATGGGGGTGTGTTGGTGGCTTTGCCGCCAACACACCCCCATCTCTTACAAGGAAGATGTAATATTTTGTACATTGCTAACGAAGTGAAGAATCTATTATTTTTTACCAGATAGCAATGTGTTTTATTATAAAAATAAATTTATTATTTTTGCAAAATAGTTTAAAGTCTACGTAACCCGATTTATGCTATGGAAACAAGATATCTCAATTTATCAATTGGCTTTTTGTTTTTAATACAGGCTTTGATTTTGTTTATCAGGCGTTCACCCAATAAACGCTCAAATAATTTTCTTGGCGTGTTTTTCCTGTTAATCGCATTTTACAGCGAGGCTATAGCCTTCCATTTTCAGTCTGTTCATACCAACAATATTTCCAAGCTTTCGTATTATCTGCCTTTCGACACACTGTTGTTGGTGATGATGAGTCCGTGTTTTTATTTTTATGTTTTAGAGTTGCTCCACCGACCGGTGAAACTTACTCACCGGAGCATGCTTTTACACGCAATGCCCATACTTCCTTGTATTGTGTTTAGCATCCTGTTTTATTTTCAGCCTGTCGGTGAGCGGGTAAACTGGTTGATTCAGGATTTTTATTCGGGTAGCACAGAAATGACCATCATCAATACTGTATTGTACCTACAAATTCTGTTTTACCTCATTGTTAGTTGTCGAGCCGTAGGAATTCAAAAAAAAGGATTTATCTGTATTTTGCAAAACGGATTTAAAACAAAGCAGTCATGGGTACGGATGTTTTTATTCATTAATATCATATTTATACTTGCCTCTTTGCCGGTTTATGTTTTGACAACCAATCAACAAACCGCTATACGAATAGGATATGGAGCTCTGAATTTAGATTTTCTTTTTCTGTTTATCATGGCAGTCCTTAAAATGGATATTCTGGATGCTGAAGAAGAAGAAAAGAAAGCTCCGCTTCCAATAGACGAAGAAAAAACCGTGACCGAATGGCAAACGCTTACAAACTATATGGTTGCCACTAAACTTTATCACGACGAAAACTGTTCATTACCCACGCTGGCAGCGTCAATAAAGATGACTGAACATCAATTGTCCAGATTGTTGAATGAACATGGCAAAATTACTTCTACCGATTTTATCAATGACTACAGGCTCAAAGAAGCCATTATTTATCT
>JAATGT010000201.1 GCA_015654525.1 Bacteroidales bacterium | reverse complement strand
TTGGGTACAATTAGGCATTCCCGCCAAAACGGCAGCAACCATTCAGCACTATATTTCCAAGGGGGGAAGATTTAGAACGCCGGAAGATTTATACAAAATTTATGGGTTGAAAAAGGAGGATGCTGCGCGGTTAATTCCTTATGTAAAATTGGGAAATATGGAGTCTGTCAATACGGCAAAACCTTCAGCTACCTTTACATCCAAGAAACTGCATACTATTGACATCAATAAAGCGACCGCCGAAGAATGGGCAACTTTGCCGGGAATCGGCGAAATACTAAGCAAAAGAATTGTCCATTTTCGAGAAAGCAGTAAAGGGTTTAGTACGCTAGATGATGTAGCAAAAACTTATGGTTTACCTCCTGAAACATTTCAACAATTGCGACCTTATTTGCATTTGAAAAAAGTAAATACGACTATAGTTTCGACAAATAATTATAGTGCCAAAAAAGTTGAAGCAGCCAATGAATTGCCAAAACAAATTATTGCAAAAGTAAATATCAACAAAGCTTCTGAGGCTGAACTATTGTTTCAAAAAGTTATTCCAAAACAAGTGGCAAAAGCGATTGTTATTTACCGCGAACAACACGGCAGTTTCAATTCTGTGGAAGAAATTAAAAAAATTGTGTTCATCAATGAAGACCTTTTCCAAAGAATTAAACCTTACATTAAAGTCAGTGATTAGTTGTGTAGTCGATTTGCCGCTTCCTGCAAGACATCTTCTGTTTTGCTAAAACAAAAACGCACTATTTGGTTAGGCTCGCCACCATCGTGATAAAATGCCGAAACGGGAATAGTCGCCACACGTAATTCTTTAGTCAGCCGTTTGGATAAATCAATGCCCGTTTCTTTCCATTCGCCCATGTAATTGTAACATTGGAAATAACTACCATGAGAAGGCAATGCTTGGAATGGTGCACCGATCATGGATTTTTGGAAAAAATCCCTTTTCGACTGCATGGTTTCCCCTAGTTCCAAATAAGCTTCTTTCTCCTCCAGAAATTGTGCGAGTGCAACCTGTGTCGGCGTGAAACAACTGAAACAATTAAACTGGTGTATTTTCCGAAATTCTACCATTAAATCTGCCGGTGCAATAGCGTAGCCTAATTTCCAGCCGGTACAATTATACGTTTTGCCAAAGGAAAAACATACAAAACTACGCCCCAATAATTCTGGATAGCGCAATAGACTCAAATGTTTTTTCTCATCAAAAATTAAATGTTCATATACTTCATCACTGATAATATATAGTTCAAATTTTTGTATCAAAGACTTTAATTGTACTATATCCTCTTCGCTTAGAACACGGCCGGTCGGGTTATGTGGCGAATTGACAATGATAGCTTTCGTTTTACGATTAACTTTTTGCCAAACTTTTTCCCATGGAATAGTATAGTCGGGTGCCTGCAAATGGACGAAAGCCGGTTTTGCTCCATTCAGTTCAATATTGGGCACATAGGAATCATAAGCCGGTTCGAAAACAAGCACTTCATCTCCTGGATGTAAAATTGCCGTCAGTGCGGTATAAATTGCATACGTTCCACCTGGTGTAACCGTAATTTGTTGGTCTGCATTAAGTTCTGTTCCATATAGAAATGCCACTTTTTCTGCTATTTTTTGACGTAGTAGTGGTACGCCATTGGAATGTGCATATTGGTTGTTGCCGTCCTGCATTGCCTTTGAAACCAAATTTATTAAGTGACTGTCCATCTGGTAATTTGGAAATCCCTGCCCGAGATTAATGGCGTTGTATTCCAATGCCAATTGGCTCATTTCGGAAAAAATGGTTTGCCCTACATGAGGCAATCTGGAGGCGAATAAAGGCATAATTGAAAGTTTGTCTATCAAAAATATAGGGTGAATATAAGTAAGATGAATGGAAGAAAAAAATACTTATAGTTGGGGATAAAATAGAGGATACAGCCTAGATTTATTTATTAGCAGAAGATTTTTCCTTCTTGTAAAAACTGAAAAGAAACAGTGCCTATGTGAATATATCTGGTCAGTATAATTTCTATAATTCGCTTTCTAATTTTCTTCTGCCTCTCTGTTTGGGATAAGATCTAAGTGTTTTTTCAAATGCTGCTAGCTCTTCAATAGTTATTTTATCAAAAATTTCTGCAAATTGAGAAAACGACTTTGACAATCCTTCTAAAATCATATAAAGAGTTAGCCCACTGGGAATAGTTTGACCCGTTAATATTTTAGAAATAGTTGCAGGTCTTAGCTCAATTGTAAATGCCAATTGGTTGGCATTTACAATTGAGTTGTTTTTGGTATCATTTTCTTTCATTTTCTTATTGTCATTAAGAAGTCTTTGCAAGGTGTATGCATACCGTAATCTGATTATATGATGAGATTCACGTTCTTTCATTAATAACAAATAAGCACCTTTATATAAAATATATATTACGCTTTTACGTAATTATATGTTTTATAACTTATATATTTATCTAATTATTTAATAATTAATCAATAATACATTATATAATAATTGTATATTAATTAAATATTATTAAAAAAAATAAATAAATTA
>JAATGT010000214.1 GCA_015654525.1 Bacteroidales bacterium | reverse complement strand
GTTTGGGTTTCTACCCATCCACCCTGATGCGGACCATTGATATTTGTTTTACCCTGTGCCAGTACTATTTTCGACTCATAAGGACCATATACATTTTTAGAGCGTAATGCCAATTGCCATCCTCCTTCTACACCACCGGCTGGAGCAAGAATATAATAATATCCGTTGCGCTTATAAAACTTAGGGCCTTCGATAGTATGGTTTACACCATCGTTACCATCAAAAACCAACACTGGATTACCTGTTATCTTTGTTCCCTCAACATTCATTTCGGAAACGGTAATCACCGAGTTTATCCCGGCCCGACTGCCCGCCCATGCATTTGCCAGATAGATTTTTCCATCTTCATCCCACAGAGGAGTGGGGTCAATCATCCCCTTTGCAGCTTTTACCAGCACCGGTTCATCCCAATTACCCGTAATATCTTTGGTTTTCACCACATAAATTCCATAATCCGGATCGCCCCAGTAAATATAGAATTCACCTTTATGATAACGAATACAAGGAGCCCAAACACCCTTTCCATGTTGAGCTTTACTATAAAACTCGTCTGGTTCCAATTTTTTCAGAGCATAATTAATAATCCGCCAGTTTACCAAATCCTTTGAATGAAGAATGGGGATGCCCGGAATGCAGTTAAAGCTGGAAGCCGTCATATAAAAATCATCACCCACCGCGCATACGTCCGGATCGGAATAATCAGCATTGATAATGGGATTTTTATAGGTTCCATCACCATTATCGGCCACCCAAACCTGCGATACAGAACTCTTCTGACCATAAACAGGTACAGATAGAGCGGAACATAATAATATGCTATATAAAATCTTATTCATCTATTTTTTGGTAACAAGTCGACCCTGACTGCTAATCACATTTAATACGTTGAAACCGGAGGACACACTTATTCTGATCTCTGTTTTTTTGAAAAATGTTACTTTAAGTCTGCCTTTATGAACTGTAATACTATCCGGTTAAAACTATCCGGTTGCTCTATGCACGAGAAATGTCCCGCACCGTTAATTCTAATTATCTTACTACCAAGGATGTATTCAGCCAGTTCATTGATAGCTTTTTTGGTGCCATCAAAGTCGCATTCGCCCACGATAAACAGCACTGGAATTTTCAGCTTATTATTCTGATAGAAATCCCGGGCAACTGAACCTAAAAATACCTTCGACGACTCACGATGGGACGCCTGCCACATCCTCCAATCGTCAATCAGCGACATTAGAAAAGATGAATCCGCACATGAACCCTGACGCATCGACTTCTTCCAGCTTTCTTTGTAGAGCTTTAAATCTTTTTCCGGATTGCGGGGTTGTAAGTCAAACGTAAGTGCACCGTCCGCCAGCACAGCCGACTTAACTTTTTCCGGATATACGGGCATAAAATCCGAAATGGCCATGGCACCTAATGACAAACCGACCAAATGAGCCTTTTTTATTTTCATTACATCCATAAACTTCTTTAAATCCTCACAGATAGTAAAATTCTTGCCATCCACCGGCATAGACGAGAGTCCGTACCCACGCAGATCGTATCGGATAACGCGATAATATTTTGATAATTCATCAAACTGCGCATTCCACATTCTCCTGTCCACGCTATGTGCATGAAGCAAAATTATCGGTTCACCCTGACCTTTTTCTTCATAAAAAAGCTGAGCATCCCCAATATTGGCAAACCCTTGTTTTACTCCATGAGATTGAATAATGGTGGAGGTAAGTTTAGAAATAACCGGTGCGTCATAAAAAGGAGAGAACCCATTGCTGCTTGCAGCACCGCCTTGTACATGAGTAATGAAAAATCCGTAAACGCTGTCCTGTTTATTGATCCATGGATAAGCACCTGCCCAGCCCGGACTGCTAATCTGATAAGCAATGCCATTGCTATCCACCTTCTCCCGCCACTCGCCTAATCCATAAATACTATTATGAAATGTTCCGAACGCTTTTTCTATATATTCGCCCGATAGTACTTGTGCACTTCCAATCTGGTCGGATTGCATCTCCATCACTGTTTCTCTTTTTAGTATACGTTTACCGATGTAGGTTCCATTGTGAAAAATCATATTCAGGAAACGCATGTAATCATTCTGTGTCGTTTGCAGTCCACCACCCAGCATAGGTGCATGTCCTCCTTCGAAATTTATTGGGACAAAGTGCGAGTTGTTCATTCCCAATGGTTGGGCAATTTCCTTTTCGAAAATGGCTTCAAAATCCTTTTTATAGGCCACCTCAGCCATTCGTCCGGCTATCTGCATAGCCAATCCTCCATATTGAAAGCGACTTCCGGCTCTGAATGTAGTATCTAATTTCAGGATTCTTGCGACTGATTTTTTCAATACAGCAAAGGTATCTATCTCCGGATCGGGCAAATAATCCCGGATACCAGAGGTGTGCGATAGCAGTTGGCGGAGCTTAATTCTGCCTTGTGGGTTTCCCTTGAATTCGGGTAACCATTGTTCTACCGTATCGTCCCAGCCAAGCTTCGTTTTATCTACCACCGCAGCAACGGTGGCAGCAGCTATCCATTTCCCTGCCGAAGCCACATACACTTTGGTGTCGGGAGTATAATTGCCATAGGACTGCTGAAAAATAATATGACCGTTTTGGACAATACAAACAGAAGCTCCGGGATAATAACTATTTTGAATCCAACTACCAATAAGTTGATCCAAAGGAGAAAAGTCATATTGCTTCTGAGCCTGAACAGCTATAAAGGCGAAGAGTAAAGCCGGGATAAGTAGTGTATTTCGCTTATTCATTGATCATCATAATTTACAGTGGTTACATAAAATACGAAGCGGATTAAGTTTTCACCTAATCCGCTCCATATTTATCGTTGTAAAAATGTTTTTAAATTTATCTCAAATACTTGGTCTTTAAGTTTTCCTTGGTAAATTCAGGAGGCTGGAATTATCATTATTGCCACTCCCCCACTCGCTTTCAGGTTGAAGTTCAAAATATCACCGCCTTTAATTTTCTTTTCAGTAACGCTTACTTTAGTTTTGGTTTGCGCACTGTCATCATCCTGATACATCTTCATCAGGTATTTTTTCCCTTTTGTGAGAAAGGCCGTGGAAACTGTGATTTTGCGAGCCGTTTTATTGGTAATGGAACCCACAAACCAATCGTTTCCACTGCAACGCGCCACAGTAATGTACTCCCCTATTTCGCCATTCAGCACTTTGGTATTGTCCCACACGGTTTTTACTTTGTCGAAGAACTCCACCTCCGGTTCGCCCTGATATTGCGAAGGATTATCGTACCAGTACAAAAACTGTATCGGGCTATAATACACCACCGACAAAGCCAATTGGTGAGCATGGGTATTTTTAATTTTATTGCTGTAGTAACAAACGGTATAATCGGCCGGACCGGCTAAATAACGTGTAAATGGTAAAATAGTATTGTGGTCGGCATCCGGAAATTCCTCGTTGCCCCGTACGCCTTCCTGCGTCATCAGGTTTGGATAAGTACGACTGAACCCTGTGGGGCGATATTCGTCGTGAATATCCACCATTAATCCATATTCGGCACATTTCTTTACTGCCTTGTGAAGCCATGTTGTCCAACACTGATTGCCTACCTGCACAAATCCAAACTTAATTCCTTTAATACCCCACTGCTGATACAAAGGCAGAATGGAATCCAACTGCTGACTCAGCGCGCGTTGGTTGACATACACCCACAGTCCGATTCCCTTCGTTTTTCCGTAAGCTACCAATTCTGGAATGTTCAAATCGTGGGTTTCGCTCACCTTCAGAGCTGACGAGCTCATTTTCATTTCCGGCCCATACCAACCTGCATCGAGGTGAACATACTGTAAGCCTCTTTCGGCCGCAAAGTCAATATATTTTATGGCACTAGCCTGAGTCATGTTAGTGATACGAATGGCTTTCCCCGGTTTAATCCACGAAAAGTCTTTCAACTTGTTCTCGGGGTTCAGATTAAATATAATATCCTTATTGCTAATTAAATCAGTTGATCTCTCGCCCACCATAATTACCCGCCAGGGAGTAGAATAAGCAGGAATCGCATCCACGCTGCCGTAAATAGTAGCTTGAAGTGTATTGGGTTTGGTAGTATTGAGACTAAACTTCATGCGGGCATAGTCCGTCATTTGGGCTTCGGTTATTGCTACAGTAAGTCCATTAATTAGTTTCATTGTCAATGGGCGTTCACTTTGCCCTTTCCAGTCTTTGAGGGGCAACAATGAATACGGTCCCTGTGCCCAGGGCTCGTAATAAGCCAACGTACCTTCGGGCATCGAAAACTGTGTTTGCTCACCTACTATATGTAGAAACAGACCGTTACTTGGTTCCGGAAAATGGTAACGCACTGCCACTCCCTCATTATACGCACGAACAATCACATTCATATAGTAACTTTTGTTCTTATCGTATCCGTCACCCGATGCTTTAGTTGGGGCATCTCCTTTTCGGAACGAAACAGTCATTTCATTGTAGTTATTGCGAATAGAAGTATGCTCACCATACACTGGTTTCCATGTTTCATCAAACGAAGTGCGCTGAACGCCTGTATAGTTGAGATTTTCGCCCCACACCTTACAAGTATCGTTAGAAACAGCCAAAGCCGATTCGAAAGTATGATTCTCTATCAATACACCCAATTCCGATTCTTCAACAACCGGTTTTCCTTTATACGAAAGGGTATAATACATTTGCTTTTCGCTATCAGCTATTTGCTTTTGGTAAAATATAAACTCATAAGCACCGTCGGGTGACGAGAGTTTCTGAAGTGTTTCCTTGATAATGGATTGAGCACCGACTGGAAAAGACAAAAACAACAAGGCAATTCCTGTTGTAATCATCTTGAAATTATTTTTTTTCATATACAAAAACTAAGAATTCATATAAGACAAATACGAATGAACTCAACATGGCACTTAATCAAAAACAGAAAACATCCCATCAGTTAGGAAACCTTGCTTTTCGGAATATACAGAAGTGATTTTAAACTTTGCGAAAACGTTTCGAAGATAGGAAAAATTAATCAAATAAATAGATGTAAGGTCATTCGCATCCTCTCAGTTTCGTAAGCTTCACTGGAGGCTATTGACGTTTAAACACTTAGTGACAATAAATAGTCTTTCAGCAGATCCTATTTATCTGCCCTTATCACTCCTCGTTATTCGTATTGTGTAATAGCCTAATGCAAGCCAGTACGATATTACCTGCAAGCACCTTCTTGCCTTCCCGTCTCATGATCCTTGACCAGTACTGGTCAAAGGTATTGACTAGTACAGGTAAAATAGTTTGACCAGTACTGGTCAAGGGTTCGCACTAACGCTATACAGACGGACGCGTACGAGCGTGCTCGTTAGTGTGTGCTTAGGCTGCCGGAGTGCCTTTACCACTCATGCTACAGGCTATGCTCTGAGAGTTAAGCGTAGGTTACAGTTTTTCTGCACACAATACGTTGATAATGAGAAGTAGCCACAGTTCTGGATAAGCTACATAAAGTTATCAAGGGAGATGCTCCGTTAGAAATTATATATCAATAGAATAAATCAAATTCTTATTCCGAACTCAGGTTATAGAGTAGATATTTCTATTTCTGCTCTACCTGCAAGGGTTTATAAACAATCTTATCCACATACAATCCTTCGTAAAATCTTGCAAAATCGGAGTATTGCATATATCCGGGTTTGTTTAGTTTTGGAGAAATTTCAGTGCCATTTATTTTCAAGCCTTCGAAAACGATGTTCTTTATACCACGCTCGGGCGAATAGCCTTCGATAATGGAGAGGTTGGCGTTTTTACCGTTGTATGATACATTCTTGAAATAGATATTCTCTATGCCTTTTCCGGGTGCATGGGCATATTTTTTATTGAAGGTTACACGCAGATTCAGCAGTTGCCCTTGTTCGAAATCTTCCACACGGATATTTTCGAAAAGAATGTTTCGTGCCAGATTTTCGTCAGACACATTAATAGCCATGCAGCCCTGATAATTGATTTGCTTTTCGTCCTGATTGAGAATATCGATGTTTTCAAACTTCATATTTTCCAGCACCTCCGATTTACCCGATTCCGGGTTGCCGTGTGTCCCAATTAAAATGGGGTGAGCTACGTCAGCCCAGAGTGTGGAATTACGCACCAGTACGTTTCGGCAGTCGCCATAGAATTTCCAACGGTGGCCGTAAATGGCAATGCAATCGTCCGAATTTCGCATAAAAACACCTTCGATCAGCACATTATTGTTACAAAACAAGTCGATACCATCTCCCCATCCTTTGGCACTGAAAGAACGGATATTCTTTATCTTCACGTTGGTAGATTGTCCGCTGCACACGGTATAGTGCGACGGATTCAGAAAAACGAGGTCTTCAATCTGAACATTGTCAGAAAAATTCACCCCTACTCCATCATTTGCTTTGTAAACGATGCCGCGCCCACAAATGCGCACATCCTTTACGCTATCGCAACTAATAGAAGCATTCAGCACAGCACCACCTGCCAGATATAGCGTTTTGCCGCTCGGGATCTGGAGGATATTATTCTTTACCGTATGAAAACCCGGACCGAAATATATCACGGAGCTGTCGTTCGGGTCAGGCTTATAGGTCTCCGGAGCATTGGTAAAAATTTGCAGATTATGAAAAATATCACCGTTCACTTCCAGCGAAAGATTACAGGGTTTGGACAGTGAGAACGTAAGCATATTGCCTTTTATCTTCGGTTCAAAACCATAAGACAATGGACGGATGCGAGCAGTCTGAACTTTTCCACGATTATAGGTTACTGAAAACTCCACGGTTCCCGAGAAATCGAAATTGACCATAGAACTGCTGGTTACACGATGCATATCCACCAGCGCTTCGTACTCATACAAATCTTGCCACTGCCCACCGGGAACGCGCACCTTTACTGTGAAATCATTATTATGAGGAATACTGTCCGAAGCCGGGAAAGTAATGATTTGCTGAGAAAATACATTCCCCACATAGCAAATAACGAGTAAAAACAATATTTTTTTTAGGTTCATATTGGCATTAATTGTAAAGTATTCGATTTGTAAAGAAACATAACTATAAAAACGAATTGAAAACCATTTATTTCATTACTTTTTTATTCAACTCAATGGCGATAATTGTAATTTCATTGGTGCCTTTATCAAAACCCGAGACAGTTACTTCTCTATCCCCATTTTGTTTAGTTCTGAGGACTTTCTTAGAACCTACCATATAAGCTCTTACTACTTTTTGTCCTTTATTTATAGCTGGTAATGTGAATGTTGGCTCTTTAAAGTCTTCAAGCAAAAACACATAAATCGTATTGCCTTTGTAAGCAAATCCATATTGTGCATCTTTAGGATTCCAGGGACCTCCACGGGTGCCATACATAGCTGCTCCGACTTGTTCCATCCATTTTCCAATTTTCAGCAGCACGTCAGTTTCGGGTTTGGTAATTTGTCCGTGTCGATCAGGGCCAACATTTAGCAACAAAGCCATGTTGCGCATGGTACAATCGGCGAGCATTCGCTTTAATCGGGCTACCGAAATAATTTTAGCAGGATCTTCCATAGCAGCTGTATATCCCCATGCCGGAGTCATGGACATACATTTCTCATAAATTTCTTCGCTGCGAATTGGTCCGGTAATAGGCGAACTTCCTTCTTCACTTTTATAATCACCATACCAGCCTGTACGAGGATTTACAATAGCGTCCGGTTGATACTTGCGCACCATTCCCATCAATCCAAGCGGTTTACCTGTGACCGAATCTAAATCCTGAAAATAGGGATTAACAGGCCATGCATTGTTAGGATCAAGAAATTTCCCTGATTCCCAGAAATAGGCTGCATCTTCATCGCTTCCTTGTTGTGCAAGCCAACCTCCGTCCCAAAAGAGTTGGTCTATTTTTCCGTATTTTGTCACCAATTCTTTGGTAAGGCAATACATTTCTTCTTTCAATAAACGGGCATTCTCTTTGTGAGAAATATCGGTTTTATAACCAAAGTTATTCTTTTTACAATCTATACCGTTCACATCATAATAGCCCGGATAACGCCAATTAATAAGGGTTTTATATAATCCAACTTTGAGTCCATTGCCACGACAAGCATCCACATATTCTTTCACAAAATCTCGATTGTGTGTTTGTTTACTACTGAAAACATTCATGTATTTGGAGTCAAACAACGCATAACCATCGTGATGTTGAGTAGTCAGACTCATATATTTCATACCCGCCGCTTTGGCTATTTTTGCCCACTCATCTGCATTAAATTTATCAGCAGCAAAGTATTTATCGCCACTTTCGGGATAAGCTAACTTGCGATATTCATCAGGTAGCATACCATCATTTTGCATTCCCCATTCACCTTTGGCAAGTCCGGAGTAAAGTCCCCAATGGATAAACATCCCAAATCGGGCATCCAGCATCCAGTTCAATTTTTCTAAGGGCTGCTGAGCAATTCCCATTTCCGTATGAATCTTTCTAGCCGGAAGTGGTTTGATACCCGAAGGTTTTACTGGATTATAAACTCCGATATACTCGACATTTACATCATCGAGCCAGGCACTGAATTTACTGGCCGTTTCGGGATGATATACTTCAATTACTGCTCCTCTTTGCCCCTCACCGGTAACAAAAGTTTTCTCTAATTTCACCCAATCAGCTAAAGCACTAATCGCACTGATATTATTACTACCTAACCCCACTACATTCAATTGCACTTCGTCCGAACCGCTATTGGTTCGAACCCATGCTGTGATTTTATAGGTTGAATTAGGCTTTAAATTGATTTTTAGTTGAGCAGTTGCTCCCGAACTTATTTCTAATGATTGTTTTCCACTATGAAATATCGTCTTTGAGGGCTTTATGTCTAAACCTATCCAGGGCTTTACACCTGATTGCTCAAAATCGCGATTATCGATTTTCACTTCATTGTTTTGAGCATAATTAGTAAGACTCTGACTAACTAGTACTATGATTAGAGCTATTTTTTGAATGTATTTTGACATCTATTTTAGTTTGAACTTGAATCTTTATATTGAAATATTCCTTTATTACAATTCGTCAGAAAAGTATTTTCACTTGTTTCCAACGTTAAGATTATTTTCACCTTTCAATGAAAATAACAGCGTTCCGAACCCCGGATTATCGGCATTGAATCCAGCCCCTTCTGGTCGAAGTTTATCTGCAGCCATTTTTGTATATTTATATTGCTCAGCAGGTAAACCGACCCTATTTTTATAGTGATTTAAGACCATTTCATAAATGGAACGTAAATTTCCCCGACCACTGATGGAAATTTTCGAAGCCGGAAAGCGTCCACTGGCATCTGAATGTGGTTCAAAAGGTACTTCCTCTCCAAGATTGTATTTTGCTGTATATTCAAACCCTTTCAGCAACCGATTGTTGACAGCACCATACATATCCAAGCCCTGGCTCCAACCGATTTCACACATTTCAGAAAGATGACCAATTCCAAGTTGCGAGTGTGGTTGATCCCTCCCACTTTCCTGACATTGACCACTTTCATTAATGATATAATGTATAAGACTACCATTGCCTGGCCCTTTGTAATAGAAATCAACGGCTTTGTCGAAGAGGGCATGATTATCGCAAAAAACACCTATTGCCATCATCTCTTTCATACAGGCAAGATCCCAATTGCCGTGTGCCCAAAGGGCAAAGTATTGGATGGGCGGATAAAAAACGTTCATAAACATTGCCTGACATTGCTTAATCTCGGCAGGAGACCATGCAGGATAAGTACAGCGCATAATTTCAGCTGCATTTGCCAGTTTAAAGCCACAAAGTCCAGCTCCCAATTCCACATCGGTGCCATCAAATATTTTAAAGGTTTTTGACCATGCATTAAGAATTGCGATAGCGGTTCTTGCATGTGCCTCATCACCCGTAATTGTCCACATCAGGGCATTTTGATACGCCGCACAAACATCTTTTTCCAAATCACCAATATTTTTGCCGGCTCCTAATAATAAACTTCGCTCAACATGTTCGGCCGGATGCGGAGTCCATTCTGAACTTGAATAGGAACTGGCTTTAAATTTCTCAAATCCACTTTTCCAGGGTTCGATTTGATTAGCTACCATTTCTTTCATCCTCGCCAGATCTTTCGTTGTATGTAACAATCCCGGATGGACAAAAGCCTGTGGATGATATTGCTGTGGAGTATCCAAACTCAACACCTGCGCTTGCAAAGGCAAAGTGCCGCTTAAAATCAGTGCAATTACCAAACTTAAGACTGACTTCAGCTTTTTCGTATTTAGTTGATAGAATTGTTTCATCTGTTTATAATTTTTTTAGATGTCAGTTGGACCTCACAAAACAAAATTTAAACATGCCCCTGTGGGTCAAAATTGTTTAAATTTTATCATGTTCGTTTCATAACACTACGAGTTTATTTTTGATAATTAAACAATGGTACAATGCTATCCAATTTAGGATATTGGTAAAATGGACCAGGGATTCTTGATGATTCACTGGTTGAGTTCCCCGAAAAATCCTTGTCAATTGTAATTGCCCTACCATCCGGATATTCTATAAATTGTTTGCTTAAGGCGAAAAATCCCATAAACGAGGGACTCAGAGTTGGGCAAGAAACTTTAGGAATTGATTCATTATTCAATTTTAAACCAATACTATAAGCAGAACCAACAAGTTTGAATTTAGCACTTCCAACAACAACTTTACTATGCTTATCTCCCCATGAACAAGTGGAAGCACTATCTGAATACACATTATAATCCGCTTCACAACCAGCATCACCTTCCAACTGGTCAAGTCCTCCCTTGATAAATAGGTTGCTATACCAGTGGTCGTCTCTGGGCAAAGCCGGAATAGTTTGCTTGATTACAAGAGAATGAGCCAAATAGTTGCTGGTGGCAAAGGTTTTACCCGGAATGCGAATATTACTAAACCCACAATCATAAAATAGATTTTGAACAAAGACATTGGCTTCTGCGCTTTCCATCCTGACACCCTCTTTGCTTTCCTTACCCGGACCGGAGAGAATATTGTTGTCGAACAATGCCGGGCCATGATTATTATAGAGATAGATACAACTTCTCCTAGTGTCCGAAATCACGTTTCTTGAAATTCGCGCACCTTGAAACAATGGACCGAGAAACAAGCCATAACCTCCTTCCGTTGTTCCATTCACACGCCGAACCAGATTATGATTCACTATTACATCAACTGCCATGGCTAGACGAATTCCAGCAGTTTCTTCAGTAGAAAATTCATTATTCGTATTAATATCTTCTATCAGGTTATCGCTTATTTCGCTGCATGTGCCATGTAGTAACCCATATATTCCAGCCTGTCCACAGCGAAAAATATGATTATGCCGAATAACATGATGACCAACTTCGGAAATATCCCGGGATAGGTCTCTGTATTCTGGGTTTCCAGGATTGGCATTGGGATAAGAATGCCCTGTCTGGCCAATAGAGATTGCAACAGATTTGCAATCACTCAAACTGCAATTTTGAACAAGCCAATATGTTCCACCATTTACAGCAATAGCTCCGGGTTGTTCTCCGTTAATGGCTGCCATTGGGCTAGCAATTTGGGCAATTTTAAATCCGTCCAATACAATATAGCTGGCACCAGAGTCAATTGTTGAAAATGCCGCTGAGCGAACATTAATTTCTGCAAGTTCTTTATTCGGATTTAATTTGCCAAAGTTTGCCAGTAGATTCGTTTTTCCATTTTCCTGAGTGGTAACCCAACTTCCCTCAACCCTACCAACCTCATCAATAGTTAGTTTTTCCTTCAAAGGATTGTTGTTCATATATACATTTCCTAGATGGGCAGTTGGAGTCTCTTTATTAATCCAAATTACAAACGGATTGAAACCTCTGAAGACGTTTTCAGCAATCTCGGCACGCCATATATTGCCTCCTTGTTTCACCCACGATTTAACTCTCTCAGATCCTTTAATAATTACGTCTTCACCACTAGCCGCCATATAAGTAATTCTTTTATCCATAGACGTACCTTCGGAATGCAAAACAATCATTTCCCGATAAGTTCCTTTGTGGATAATAATTTGGTCACCAGGTTGGGCCAAGGTTTCGGCTTTACTGATTGTCAGAAGTGGGGTTTTCTCATTTCCAACGTTCGAGTCCAGACCTGTTTTTGCTACATGAATGATCCTGGATGTTGTATTTGCTGCAGACATATTGAGAGGTAATTGTAATGGCAACAATATAACTAACAGGACTGCTAAAATAAATTGTTTATGAATCATTAGAAATAGTATTAATTGATTTCAATAAAATATTTCATCATTTTACGACCGATAAAGTACTTTTGCTAAACGCAAATAATCATTATTGAAGATGACTGTGAAGAATGTAATGTAAACTTAATGTCACTTTATATCCTATTGTTTTACAATTGTAGCCTCACCAGTCTTAATATTTAGCTTAAAGGGTTTGGGAGTTGGCAACCACAATTTTCCATCCCCAATTTCCAACGGCATCCATAGATAACGAGAATCCCATTGCGTTTTAGGCTTCCAAATATCACCCAGAAAAATTACTGTGGTTTTCTTAGTTCCAACGATTTTTATAAGCATGGTCGATTGAGATCCGTAAGTATTAGTTTCCACGGGTGCTATATCTTTAAACTCCGTCCAAGGTCCTTCGAGCGAAGGTGCTGTTGCATATTTGTTTGGATTAGCTCTCCAACCAGTCAAGGCTGAGCCTATGGAATAATACAAACCGTTATAATGGACAATAGCACCGCCTTCCATGTGGGCTTTCACAAGCGTCATTTCCTTTTCAACATTCATATAATCGTCAGAAAGTCGGGCAATACGAAAACCGAATGAGCGATCTTCAAAAACCAGATAAGCTGTGCCGTCATCATCTATAAACTGACCAATATCACGGCTTTCATGCCCAAGTGGACGAAATCTCTTTACAAATTTAAACTCACCATCGGGTCTGTCACATACTGCAATACCTACTTGTGCCACTTTATAGCCTTTATCATCCAAATGAAAATACATGACATATTTTTTTGTTTTAGCATTGTAGAAAACCTTAGGACGTTCCAATATCCATTCATTCGAAAGTGAGTCCGGTGGAAGCATTTTAATTACATTGCCCCGAAATTTCCAGTTTGTTAAGTCTTTAGATGAATAGCAACTGACGTAGCGATATTGTGGATCAAGGTCTTTGGCTCGTTGTTCGCCATACCAATAGTACAGGTTTTTAATTTTGATAATTCCACCACCATGAGCTTGAATATGGTTACCCTCCTCATCTGGCCAGACTTCGCAGGGATGAATAACATCTTGCTTTTGTGCAAGCAAACTTGTGAATAGACTCACTAGCAAAAGCGTGAGGAAGTGTCTTTTAAAAAAAATGTGTTTCATATCGGATAGATTATTTAGTTATTTATCGTTAGATCATAATGGTAATCCATTATTTTCCTGTACCATAAAAAAGCAATGTTCCAAATGCCGGTTGATCGCGGTGAGCGTCCGGCCCGGCGCGACGCAGTTCACGCGGATGCCGTGCGGGCCCCATTCGAGCGCGGCCGTCTTCACGAACTGCGAGATGCCGGCCTTGGCGGCCGCGTAG
>JAATGT010000015.1 GCA_015654525.1 Bacteroidales bacterium | reverse complement strand
TCTAATTTCAAAAAGTGCCCCGAACCAGACTTATCCAAGGAATGCGGCTTCCAAGAAATAACAGGTTTCTTATGCGCTATTTCTCTTTGCAAAGTTATCTGTTATCATGTTGGAGTGTTCAACGCTCCCCAAAACTTATCACTAATAATTAATCAGTGATAACTAATTGTTAATCACTTATCACTAACAATTTACCATTAATAATTTACAATTGACAATTAACCTCCATCACCTCTTTTGTTGCATCAGTCAGCCGAAAGCGATTATCCATCCGTTGTCCCACTATCCACACAATATCTTCACCCGACACCAACAGCCAACTATGCTCTTTTTCCAGCATGCTGAGTTTATTGTTGATAAAATAGTCGCTCACTTTTTGTCGCTGCTTCATCCCGAAAGGAAAAAAGCTATCCCCCTCGCGCCAATGCCGCAGTTGCAGCGGAAAATGCAGTAGAGCAGCATCAAGATGCACACATTCTTTTTCTTTCGACACTTTAAAACCGGGCGCAACCGTCATTTTCTGCAAAGTAAGTTTTATAGGTTCAGTCAGCTCCGTGTCATCTTCCTGAATAAGGTATGAATCTGTTGCCGTTTCTTCTCTGGTACTTAGCAGAAGATATTTCCGGTCTTTCAGCAGCCGGTAGTTATCCGAGTAGAAAATCTTCCCCGACTCAGCATCGAGGTTTTGTGTAACTTGCTCTATCAGTGCCGGACTAAACCCATAAGGCTGCAACAGCTCGTACATAATGGTAGGTATATGCACCTGTTGTTTTATCAGCTCTATATTCAACCTTATCACGCCGGCTGTTTTATAAATTATCTGTTCTTTAATCCTATCAATGGCTTGCTGGTAAATAGCCAGATTACCTTCGAAGCGCAACAGCGAGTCGTACAATGTTTGCCGCGCCGACGGATTCACTTCTTCGAGCAACGGAATAATTTCGTTCCGGAACTTATTCCGCTGATAGTCGGTAGAAGCATTGCTGGAATCTTCTACATGATCCAGATCCTCTTCTATAAGATAATTTTCCAGTTCCAAACGCGTGCAACAGAGTAGGGGACGCACCACTTTTTTGTTTCGGGGCTGTATACCTGTCAGTCCACGCAATCCTGTTCCGCGCACCAGATTCATCAGCATCGTTTCTATGCTGTCATCCGCATGATGTGCCACTGCAATAGCCTGTGCATCGAGTTTTTGGAGCAGTTCGTGAAACCAAATATAGCGTAAGTCCCGTGCCGCCATTTCGATGGATATTCCTTCTCCACTGGCATACTCAGTTGTTTTAAAATCAACACGATAAAACGGAACGTTAAGCTGTTTACCTAATTCGCGAACAAACTCCTCATCACGGTCCGACTCTTCCATTCTCAAATGAAAGTTACAATGTGCTATCACACAATCGTATCCCAACGAAACCAGTATATGCAACAATGCCACCGAATCCGTTCCACCGCTTACACCCACAATAATTGCTTTTTCATGGTCCAATAATTGATGTTTCTGAATGTAAGTTTCTACTTTTTGTTGCATACTCTGTCTGTTTTGGCGTATCTTTGTACTTGAAAATGATATGTACAAAGATATTCATTTTTTTGAAAAAAAAGAAAGTTACGTTACGAAAACGAACTGACTGCAAACAAAAAAGCTCCGGGCTTTTAATTTAAAGAAATCATCGCTTATCAGTTTGTTGTACACAAACGCCGGCAGTTTATCTCTTTTTTATTTATCATAACCCGTAGTACATTTAATTGATAGATTCAATGTAGAGTAAAGCTTATGGATTTCACTTTGCTTGATAAGGACTGACCTTGTCCGGTGAGCCGAAAAACAAGGAAGGAAAGCGCAAAAATACCCACTGTTTGACGACCGTAGGGAGGAGTTTGGGGATTTTAGCTTTCCGGCCGTCAGTTTTTCGAGTGAAGCGGGATATAATAAACTATTTTCCGCTTACCCCTCTCCAATTTGGAGAGGGTGGCCGAAAGCCGGGTGAGGTTTCTTGAACTTTTTTGCTTCATTTTTTGGTTCAAGCCAAAAAATGAAGTGGGGTTTGGGGTAAAACCCCAATGTGAAAACGATACTATTTTATAAATACACTACAGGTTTATCAAACTAACCTATTAAATATGAATACTTATTTAAAACTGGTTCAGTCACGCCAAAGCGATCGTGCTTATCTGGATACTCCGGTGGAACGAGAAAAAATTGAACGCATACTTGAAACCGTACGTTTAGCACCCTCGGCCTGTAATGCACAGCCTTGGAAATTCATTGTTGTTACCGATCCGGAAAAGCGCATGCAAGTGGCCGAAGCAACTTCCAACAAAGTTCTTTCTATGAATCATTTCAGCAGGCAAGCTCCTGTGCAAGTGGTTGTTTTGGAAGAAAGCGCCAATTTCACTTCAAACCTGGGCGGTTGGATCAGCAAGAAGCATTATCCTCATATCGATCTGGGTATTGCCGCGGCACATATCAGCCTTGCTGCTGCCGACGAGGGGCTTGGTTCATGCATTATCGGTTGGTGCGACGAAAAGAAAGTACAAAAAACACTCGATATACCAAAAAACAAACGCGTTATGCTTATCATTCTCCTCGGTTACTCCAGCCAACCGCTCCGCGAGAAAAAACGAAAACCCATGCAGGAAATTGTCAGCTGGGAAAAATACTAGCAATGCTTAATGGTTAATTATAAATGATTAACGAAGAACTTGTTCATGTCAACTTCTTAGCATTTACCATTAACCATTTCTCATTAATAATTCACCATTAATTTGTTCATGACTTACAACGACACTATACAATATCTTTACGACCGCCTTCCGGTATTTCATCACATTGGCAGTGCGGCCTACAAACCGGGGCTCGACAATACTATCCGGTTAATGAATGCGCTCAACAACCCGCACACACAGTACAAAACCATCCACATTGCCGGAACCAACGGAAAAGGCTCTGTATCGCACATGCTCGCTGCCGTATTACAGCAGGCCGGCTACAAAGTGGGATTATATACATCGCCGCATCTCGTTGATTTTGGCGAACGTATCCGTGTTAACGGGCAGATGATTGATCAGCAATATGTGATCAACTTTGTCTCGAACCATAAAAACCTCTTCTCCGACATCGAACCGTCCTTTTTCGAAGCTACCATGGCCATGGCATTTAATTACTTTGCCGACTGCAAGGTGGACATTGCCGTTATAGAAGTAGGATTAGGCGGCCGATTGGACAGCACCAACATCATTCAACCCGAGTTATCGGTTATTACTAATATAAGCTTCGACCACGTTGGTTTCCTGGGCGATACATTAGCTAAGATTGCTTTTGAAAAGGCCGGTATTATCAAACATCATACACCCGTTGTGATAGGCGAAGCATTGCCCGAAACGCGTCCGGTCTTTGAAGCCAAAGCCACCAACGAGGATGCACCTATCTTTTTTGCTGAAGAACGGATAACGGTCTCTTTCAAATCGTATACAGGTGCAAAGATGCTGGTCAACACCTCCGACAAGCAATCATTCTTAGTGGGTTTAAGTGGCATCTACCAACTAAAGAATATTGCTACTGTGCTTACGGCTGTTGAACAGCTGAATCAACTGGGTTTCCAATTGCCGGAGAATGCTGTATCTAAAGGTCTGGAGCTTGTAACAGAGATTACAGGGCTCCAAGGACGTTGGCAGACCCTCCAACAACATCCGCAGGTGGTAGCCGACACGGGACACAATGTGGGTGGCATTCGTTTTGTAGTGGAACAGCTCAAAGCTCAATCGTACAAAACCCTGCGTATAGTCATTGGCATGGTTAATGATAAAGATATTTCCACCGTATTGGGATTACTGCCCGTCGAAGCTCATTATTACTTTACGCAAGCCGACATTGTTCGGGCACTTCCAGCTTCCGAGTTGCAGCAAATGGCTAAAACACACGATTTAGATGGAAGTACTTATTCTTCAGTAAAACAAGCTGTTCATGCAGCAATCAATGATGCCCAACCCGATGACTTTATTTTTATTGGAGGGAGTAATTTTATAGTGGGCGAGGCATTGGCTCAGGTGCACTTCCAATAATTTCTGTGCACTATTCTGAACCAGCTGTCGGAAATTTGTATTAATTTTGCAACAATCTCTCTGCGCGGAGATCACAGTTTATGACAAATAATTTTAAAATGAAAATTTCAAAACCGGAAATCAACTATCTGGCTCAAACAATTCTTATCTGGACACTCATCAACATCGCACTAAATCTGATTGGCTTATCCATCACCAAACTTCTTGATAAGGGCGAGTTTACATTTATGGAAAATATCGGAAATGAGTTCGTGAAACCGCTTGCCATTCAAACTTTCCTTTTCAGTATCTGCTTAGTACCCGCATTTATCTTTCTGAAAAACAAAAAGTGGAGTCTTTATGCTTTCGCCTTCTTTCAGGTGCTAATCTTTCACCTCATTTTTGTGTTAAACCTGAAGATCCATCCCGGCATTCACTTTGCATCTACTTTCCACAATCCCGGCATAGTGTACCTGAGTTATAGCGGACAGTACCTGATTGATGTTCTCTATCAGTATTTTCCTATCAACGGTAATTTTGAGAATGGTGCTTTCGCGCCTACCAATCTCGGAACATTTTATATTCACTGGATTTTGCTGAATATTGTGTATTATTTCGCTATAACCTGGATTTCCATTCGTGTTGCCAATTTCTTTTTTGAAAACAAGATAGGAAAACAGCTGAAAGTAAAACAAAAGAAACAAACTAAAGCCGAATTCTGACAAGCATCAGCTATAAATAATAAAACACAGGGTGAACTTTCGCATTGAAAGTTCACCCTGTGTTTATTTTCGGTTATAAATATCGATGCTACCCAGATCAGGCTTTTTTTACCTTATAGCTACAACTTGTTTTTCCCTTTACAATATTAGTTAGTCTCGACTTTAATAACTGGCGACGAATAGGAGTGACCCTGTCTGTAAATAAATGACCCTCCAAATGATCATATTCATGCTGAACTACATGGGCTTTATATCCCTGAAATTCTTCAATATGCTCATTAAAGTCAATATCGAAATATTTAATTTTGATTACTTCGGCGCGTAGTACGGTTTCATGAACACCAGGAATGCTTAAACATCCTTCTTCGCCCGAAACTTCAGCTGCACTCTTTTCAAGCATGGTGGGATTAATCATGGCAACTTTGAATGCGCCCAGTTCAGGATCATCTTCTTTGAACGGTGCCAGGTCAATCACCAATATACGGATGGGCAGACCAACCTGTGGTGCAGCCAAACCAACCCCTTCGGCATGATACATAGTTTCAAACATGTTGGTTATCAATGTACTTAATTCCGGATAATCAACAGTAATTGGCTCTGCTACTTTTCGCAAGACAGCATTGCCATAAGTGTAAATAGGTAAAATCATTTTTATATAATTATATTCAGGAGCGGAAGCATCCGTCCTTACTTCAGTTCAATAACGTTGTGATTCAAGATATGATTGCAAAATAATGGTCGCAGAGATTTTATCTACCAGTCCTTTATTCTGCCTGTCCTTTTTCTTTAGCCCTCCCTCCAGCATAGCTTTGTGAGCTAAAACGGATGTAAAACGTTCATCCACGTAAACAAGTTCAATTTCGGGAAACCGACGTTGTAATCCTACAACAAATGGACGAATATACTGCATCGAATCAGACTCCTCACCATTCAGCTGTTTCGGCAGCCCGATTACAAACTTCTCAACCGGCTCTTTGGCTATATAAGCGGTTAGATAATCAAGCACTTCGTGTACCAATACCGTATCCAACCCATTGGCACTAATATGAAGCATGTCGGTCACTGCAAGACCCACACGTTTTTGTCCGTAATCAATAGCCAGAATTCGTCCCATAATCTTTATTTGCGGCTGCAAAGGTACAACTTTTAGTCAAATTATCTGGTATTATTACCTATCAGGTTGATTTTTCACCTTTAATCTAGAGCCATTTCCGTCTTTTATTTCATCTGTGCCGGCAAAAACTATGTAAGCTTCCATTTACAATATTCCTCAATTCATCTATTTTCAAACAAACCACCTTATAATTATGCAAAATAAATCATCTTATACCGTTATGCAATTACAAATTAAAGACAGTATAATGTTTAAGAAAACAGACTCTAAATCATCTCACACATTTAGTATAAATTTGTTCATATATTTCCTTTAAAAAGGTTGTTTTTGTAAAAAAGTTCCACTAACTTTGGGAGAATTTTTTTTAAAATTCAGTCTAGTTAATTTTTTACCTTCAAATTAATATTAGTATTTATGAAACAGTTCAAACGGGCTGGATTGCTGCTTTTAGTGGCGCTAATCACATCAGCCAAGACCTTTGCCAGTGAGGCAGACATTGCAATTCCGGACTTACATGCCGGACAATTTCACATTTTCGGTAAAATTATTTCATCCTGGGATTTTTTATTCTATGGAGCGTTGGTAATCTGCGTTACGCTAAGCATCAGCTTATGGCTCTTTTCGCAAGTCAAAAAACAGCGAGCGCATGAATCCATGCTGAGAGTGTCCGAAATTATTTTTCAAACCTGCCGCACATACTTACTGCAACAAGGAAAATTTTTATTAATGCTCTTCGCATTTGTTGCCGTAATTATGTCATACTACTTTTTAGCTCTTCAGGGGAAAACAGTAGGTACATTATTATATGTTCTCTTTTTCTCCATCTTAGGAATGGGCGGTTCTTATTCAGTGGCCTGGTATGGTATCCGCATCAACACTTACGCCAACTCCCGCACCGCTTTTGCTTCTCTTCGCGGTAAACCCTGGAATGTAGTCGACATACCGTTACGTGCCGGCATGAGCGTCGGTCTTTTCCTCATCTCACTAGAACTGGTTATGATGGTGATCATCCTGCTGTTTGTCCCCCGCGAAATTGTGGGTATATGCTTCCTTGGTTTTGCCATCGGCGAATCGTTGGGAGCCAGTGTGCTTCGTATTGCCGGAGGTATCTTTACCAAAATTGCCGACATAGGTTCGGACTTGATGAAAGTGGTGTTCAAAGTAAAAGAAGACGACCCGCGTAATCCGGGCGTTATTGCTGACTGTACAGGCGATAATGCAGGCGATAGTGTAGGACCAACAGCCGATGGCTTTGAAACCTATGGCGTAACCGGTGTGGCTTTGATCACCTTTATTACACTGGCTGTCCCTTTTGCTTTCCCCGGCAAACCCGAACTGATTGGTGAAATTCAGGCTAAACTTATTGTTTGGATCTTCGGTATGCGCTTCCTGATGGATTTAATGTCGGGTATTTCGTATTTTATCAACGATGCCATCTCTATACGCAAATATAAAGGACTTAAGATGTTCGATTTCGAAGAACCATTGATGCGTTTAATCTGGATTGCAGCCATACTAAGCATCTCCACTTCCTTCTTTATGAGCCACCTGCTGGTTGGCGATCTGGCTCAAATAACAGGCAATCCTGCCGATGCATCTTTATGGTGGAAGTTGGCCGGAATTATCAGCTGTGGTACCCTGGCTGCTGTATTGATCCCTGAGTTTACTAAATTATTTACCAGTTCCAAGTCATCACACGTGCAGGAAATCGTAACGGCTTCTCGCGAAGGTGGTGCTTCATTGAATATCCTTTCAGGAATTGTCTCGGGTAACTTTGGAGCTTTCTGGACCGGCTTGTTGATTGTATGTTTAATGACCGGTGCTTACTTCATCAGTCAACTGGGACTTACATCCATCCTTGGACCACATGCCTCTATCTTTGCTTTTGGACTGGTTGCTTTTGGATTCTTGTGCATGGGACCGGTAACTATTGCTGTAGATAGCTACGGACCGGTAACTGACAATGCTCAATCTATTTTCGAATTATCGCAGATTGATCAAATTCCGAATATCTCCGAGGAAATAGAAAAAGATTTCGGTTTCACACCTGATTTCGAATTGGGAAAACATTATCTCGAAGCAAACGACTCTGCTGGTAATACTTTCAAAGCTACTGCTAAACCGGTATTAATCGGTACAGCCGTAGTAGGAGCAACGACTATGATCTTCTCCATTATCTTACTTCTCGAAAGTAAAGGCCTGTTGAGCGTATCACTGACATCGGCACCCATCCTACTCGGATTGATATGCGGTGGAGCTGTTGTATTCTGGTTTAGTGGAGCTTCCATGCAAGCTGTTACAACCGGAGCCTATCGTGCAGTAGAATTTATCAAGAGTACTTTCGACTTAAACAAAAAAGAAGCAGACATTCACGACTCCAAAGAAGTGGTAAAAATTTGCACCCAGTATGCTCAAACCGGAATGTGGAATATCTTTATTGCTCTGATTTCCTTTACACTCGGCTTTGCATTCTTTGACAGCAACTTCTTTGTGGCATACCTTATTTCCATAGCTACTTTCGGATTGTTTCAGGCCATCTATATGGCTGATGCAGGCGGCTCGTGGGACAATGCAAAGAAAGTAGTAGAGGTTGACCTCCAAGAAAGAAATACTCCGCTACACGAGGCTGCCGTAATTGGCGATACAGTAGGAGATCCTTTCAAAGATACTTCTTCCGTTTCTTTAAATCCCATCATCAAATTTTCAACGCTGTTCGGGTTATTGGCAACCGAAATAGCATTAAAAATGAGACTGGATGCCACAGCTACTAATAGCATGGATTATAGCGGATTCATTGGAGCAGGTTTTCTGCTCATTGCCTTGATATTTGTTTGGCGTTCGTTCTACAAAATGCGTATTCCATTGCGCGAAAAAGTCGAAACCAAAGCCTGAATAGAGATAGACACCCGATTAGATTGTACATCAAAACACCATATAAGCTGACTTATATGGTGTTTTTGTTTTTATAACCTTTAGCATTTGAAAGAATTTCTTATCTTTGTATAGCTTAAAATAAGAGCAAAATAAACAATAAACTACACATAATTAATACAATAAAGCTATGCATAATTGGTTCGAATGTAAGATAAAATACGAAAAAACAGCCGAAGAAGGTAAAATCGTAAAAGTAAATGAAAATTATTTTATTGACGCCTTATCATTTACTGAAGTGGAAGCACGTATTATTGAAGAAATGAGACCTTTTATTAGTGGCGAATTTACCGTGGCCAACATTCGTCGTGCTAAAATAAACGAAATGTTTTTCAATGAAAACGGTGACAAATGGTATCGTGCCAAAGTAAACTTCGTAACTCTGGACGAAGAAAAAGGAATTGAAAAACGTACTGCTGTAACCATGCTGATTCAGGCTACTGAAATCAAAGAAGCATTAAATGGTTTGACAGAAGGCATGAAAGGTTCTATGGCCGATTATGAAGTGGCTGCTATTACAGAAACCACCATTATGGATGTGTTTAAATATGAAGCTGAATAATAATATCAGGTAGACAGTAAGAAAATATAGTAGTCTGTAGTATTTTATAATCTGCAGGCTGCTTCTGAACAACTACAAACTAAAGAAATGTCTATTCAATCCAACATACAATCCATCCGACAACACATTCCATCGCACGTGCGTTTGGTTTGTGTGTCCAAATTCAATCCTAACGAATCTATTTTAGAAGCTTATGAAACTGGTGAAAGAATTTTTGGGGAAAGCAAGGTTCAGGAATTATGTGGCAAATATGAAACCCTCCCACAAGATATTGTTTGGCATTTCATTGGGCATCTTCAAACTAATAAAATTAGGCTTATTGTTCCTTTTGTTTCGTTGATTCACGGAGTTGATTCGTATAAATTACTCGTCGAAATAAATAAACAAGCTGCAAAAATCGGAAAAACAATAAACTGTCTGCTCCAGGTACACATTGCTCAGGAAGAAACCAAGTTCGGATTCTCACCGGAAGAATTACTCTATATGTTTGAGACTGGAGAGTGGAAGCAACTTGAAAATGTGCGGATCTGCGGATTGATGGGCATGGCTACATTTACCGAAAACAGGGAGCAGATTCGTTCGGAATTTCGCACACTGAAAACCCTCTTTGACAGAACTAAACAATCTTATTTCACTACAGAAGCTACTTTCTGCGAATTATCTATGGGGATGTCGGATGACTATCAACTAGCCATCGAAGAAGGAAGTACATTGGTTCGTGTGGGAAGTTCCATATTCGGGCGCAGAATGTACAATCCCTGATTTTTTCTGATTTGTATCTTGCAATTAGACTTCTATAAATTAAACTCATCAACTTTAGAGACTGAGGGACGTTTATGCATAACTATCAACTCATAACCATTCTCGGACCAACGGCTTCTGGCAAAACTACTTTGGCAGCAGCATTGGCAAGCAAACTGGACTCGGAAATTATCAGTGCCGATTCCCGTCAGGTATACCGTGGAATGGACATTGGTACCGGAAAAGATTTAGCCGATTACATTGTTGACGGCAAACAAATACCTTATCACCTTATTGATATTTGTGATGCCGGCGACAAATACAATGTATATGAATTCCAACACGATTTTCATCACACCTTCTCTACGATAAGCGCCAAAAACAAACTTCCAATTCTTTGCGGTGGTACCGGTATGTATATTGAATCCGTGCTGAAAGGCTATAAACTGCTCACTGTACCTGAAAACAAAGAACTACGCCAAAGTCTTGAAGGCAAATCGCTCGAAGAACTTACAGAAATATTGAGTACTTATGTGAGCATGCACAATAAAACGGATGCTGATTCAGCCAAGCGAGCCATTCGCGCCATTGAGATTGCCGCC
>JAATGT010000167.1 GCA_015654525.1 Bacteroidales bacterium | reverse complement strand
TGATACGGATGGTGATGGTGTTCCTGATTATCTGGATAAATGTCCCAATACACCTAAAGAGGCAAAAGGGTTTGTCGATAAAAATGGTTGTTTGCTTGACACTGATGGCGATGGTGTTCCCGATTATTTGGATGAATGCTCCGATACGCCTGCTGAAGCTAAAGGATTTGTAGATAAAAAAGGTTGTTTGCTCGATGCCGATGGTGATGGCGTTCCTGATTATCTGGACAAATGCCCGAATACTCCGGCTGAAGCACGTGGCAAAGTAGATCAGAAAGGTTGTCCACTCGATACCGATGGCGATGGAATTCCAGACTATTTAGATAAATGTCCTACTGTTTTCGGTGTTGCTTCTAATAATGGCTGCCCTGAAATAAAGAAAGAAGTAAAAACTTTGTTCAAAAAGGCTTTACAGGGTATTCAATTTGCAACAGGCAAAGATGTGATTGTAAAAACGTCTTATCCTATTTTGAATCAAATAGCCACTGTACTTAAAGATAATCCTGCTTATTTAATAGAAGTGCGTGGACATACGGATAATGTAGGTGATGCCAGGTTAAATCAGGTGTTATCACAAAAAAGAGCCGCAGCAGTTCGTAAATATTTAATAGGAAAAGGTGTAGATCAAAAACGAATGACTGCAAACGGATACGGTGACACAATCCCTGTATCAACTAATGCAACTCCGACCGGAAGGGCGTTAAACCGACGGGTTGAATTTGAGGTTTCGTTTGAAGAAGTCTCATTTAAATAGGTTATTATTTTAGTTTTTAAAGGGAATTGAGTTCTCAACTCCCTTTTTTATTTCAAAAAAAACACAACAAATGATGGTAATTTGCAAGTGTTTTAATACTTTTGTGCACCAAAATTAGTACATTACTTTGAAAAGTGAATTTAGAGGAGTGAACATTTAAAATAAATCACAAAAAATTAAATATGGGAAGAGCGTTTGAATATAGAAAAGCGACAAAAATGAAACGTTGGGGCAATATGGCCCGTGTTTTTACGAAACTAGGTAAACAAATAACCATTGCTGCCCGCGAGAGTGGTCCGGATGCTGATACAAATCCCCGTTTAAGGGTATTGATTCAACAGTCCAAAAAGGAAAACATGCCTAAGGAAAATGTAGAACGCGCAATTAAAAAAGCCATTTCAAAAGACGAAGCAGACTACAAAGAAGTATTGTACGAAGGATACGGTCCTAACGGAATTGCTATTGCCATTGAAACGGCTACCGATAACCCTACACGTACAGTTGCTAATATCAGAAGCTATTTAACCCGTCACGGTGGATCACTCGGAACTTCGGGTTGCCTGCAATTCCTGTTCGACCATAAATGTGTATTTAGAATCGCTCCTAAAGCAGGTGTTTCGCTTGAAGATCTGGAACTGGAACTTATTGACTTTGGGGTAGACGAATTGGTAGAAGACGAAGAAAATGTGATTCTTTACGGTGACTTTCAATCATACTCTTCTATTCAGAAATACCTCGAAGAAAACGGCTTTGAAATTTTCAGTGCCGAGTTCGAACGTATTCCGAATGACATGAAGGAACTAAATGATGAACAAAAAGCGCAGGTAATGAAATTGCTTGATAAAATTGAAGATGATGAAGACGTCCAAAATGTATTTCATAATATGGTAGAATAGTTTGAAATAGTCAAATATAAACAGAATCCCGTTGAATGATTTCTATTCAACGGGATTTTTTTTGCGCTAATGGATTTCAAAGTAGTTATCTTTTTTCTCCTGGATTAGCTAAGCATACAATATATCGAATGATCTGTTTTTGAAAGAAATATACCAATAACCACTTTTGTTACTCGTAACTATTTGATAATAATTATTTATTCGAATATTCGAAGCAAAAGAATTATATTTGCAGATAATACGGAAGACAAATACTTTTCTTTTAATTGTAATTAATAATCATGATCAGATATGAAAGTAAAGAATCTAATTAGAAACTCATGGCTTGGAATAGTTGGTATTCTTACCTTTAGCAGTTGTTCCACTATTCCTCAGGGAGCAAAAGCTGTTCAATTGTTTGACAAAGAAAAATACCTCGGTAAATGGTATGAAATTGCCCGTATGGATTTTTACTTTGAACGCAATTTAAATAATACCACTGCAAATTATTCGCTCAATGTTGATGGCAGTATTAAAGTTGATAACCGTGGCTTTAATTATAAAAGCAAACAATGGAAACAAGCCATTGGCAAAGCAAGGTTTGTGGACGATCAACATATCGGCATGCTTAAAGTATCATTCTTTGGTTCTTTTTACTCCGGTTATAATGTTATTGCGTTGGATAAGGATTATAAATACGCTCTCGTTGCCGGAAAGAATTTGAAATATTTGTGGATACTCTCTCGTGAGCCCGTTATACCTGAAGGCATTAAACAAAAGTATCTTGGCATAGCTAATGAACTTGGTTATAAAACTACCGACTTGGTTTGGGTTGAGCACGATAAAAATTGAAATAACCACTCAACAAAAGACCCATAACTCCTTGCCGGTTGAGGCTTACTTACCCTATCAAGTTAGAAATATTGTTTTGCAATTAGTTACGACCTGAATTCTCAGGAAGCTAATTCATGGTTTGTTTTTTTATGGAATGAAACTCTTCAATTGTTGTTCTCCGACAGAGTTTTTTTGTACTTTTGCCCCCTCAAAATAAAGTGTAGCCAAAACAGACAGCGATTATAGGCCCCACAATTCAACTAATGATTGACTAATTTTAAAGAAACTAGCAGAATAATAATGCACTAAATTAATATTATATGTCAACTGCAATACAAGAAGATAAGCGAAAAGTTACCACACATCGTTTACGAGAAATGAAAGATCGTGGAGAGAAAATATCCATGCTAACTGCTTACGATTATTCAATGGCTTCTATTATAGATCAAGCCGGAATGGACGTAATTTTAGTAGGTGATTCTGCTTCAAATGTAATGGCCGGAAATATTACGACACTTCCAATGACAATTGACCAGATAATATATCATGGCACTTCAGTGATGAAAGGTGTAACACGTTCGTTAGTTGTCGTTGACATGCCTTTTGGAACCTGTTCGGGAAATCCAATGAAATCATTAGAAGCAGCTATCAGGATAATGAGAGAAACTGGAGCTGATACCCTTAAAATTGAAGGCGGTGAGGAAATTATTGAAGATATAAAAAAAATTATCGGTGCCGGCATTCCGGTAATGGGGCATTTAGGGCTAATGCCACAGTCGATAAATAAATATGGAACATATACAGTAAGGGCCAAAGATAAGGAAGAAGCAGAGAAACTTCTCAGCGATGCTTTGCTCTTAGAAAAAGCAGGTTGTTATGCCATTACGTTGGAGAAGATACCGGCAAAACTGGCAGCAGAGATAACTAATAAACTATCTATTCCAACAATTGGCATTGGTGCAGGTGGAGGTGTTGACGGTCAGGTGTTGGTTATGCACGATATGCTGGGAATAAACAAAAATTTTTCTCCTAAATTTTTAAGAAGATATGAAGATTTGAACACTATTATTACTCAGGCTGTAAAAAATTATATCTCCGATATAAAAAGCAGGGATTTTCCGAACGAAAACGAATCGTATTGAGAATCAAAATACGTTGCACATAACGGATATAAACAAAACAAAAAAATCCTGTAGAAATTTGTTCTACGGGATTTTTTTGTTTGATATTCAATTTAATATTGTTCTTTTTCACTCGGGAAATCACCCGATTTCACATCCTGAACGTAATGCTCAATTGCTTCATTCATCATACCTTGTATATTGGCGTATCGGCGAAGAAATCGTGGCGAGAAATCCTGAGTCAGTCCAACCATATCGTGTAATACGAGTACCTGACCGTCAACACCTCCACCTGCACCAATGCCAATGATGGGAATTGTGAGTTCTGATGCAACTTGTTGTGCTAGTTTTGCGGGTATTTTTTCTAAAACAATTCCAAAACAGCCAGCTTCTTCAAGTAAGTGGGCATCTCTGATCAGCTTTTCAGCTTCCGACCCCTCTTGTGCTCTGACTGTATAAGAACCATATTTATTTATCGACTGTGGCATTAGCCCTAAGTGTCCCATAACCGGAATACCTGCACTTAAGATCCGTTTTACAGATTCCAGAATTTCTTCGCCCCCTTCAACCTTTAAGCAGTCGCCGTGGGTTTCTTTCATAATCCGG
>JAATGT010000105.1 GCA_015654525.1 Bacteroidales bacterium | reverse complement strand
CTTCTTTATAAAAAATAAAAATTATGTCTCTTAATCTTCTGACACAGGAGCAACACCAGCTAATTCCTGATCAACTAAAATACGACCACAATATTCACAAACTATAATTTTTTTACGAAGGCGAATATCCAACTGACGCTGGGCAGGAATTTTATTAAAGCACCCACCACAAGCATCGCGTTGAACATAAACAACAGCTAAACCATTTCGGGCATTTTTACGAATACGCTTAAACGCTGTCAATAAACGAGGTTCTATTAACAATTCGATTTCTTTGGCATGTTCACGAAGTTTTTCTTCTTCTTGTTTTGTTTCCGAAACAATTTCGTTCAACTCGCCTTTTTTCAAATCTAAATCCAACTTACGCTCAGCCAAATGTTCGGAAGTAATTTTTTGGTCAGCTTGTTTGGTTTCCAAAGCAGCAGTGTGCTCGCGAATACGTTTTTCACAAAGTTCAATTTCCAATGTCTGGAATTCTATTTCTTTCGAAAGATTATCGTACTCACGGTTGTTACGAACATTATCTTGTTGTTCTTTATATTTTGCAATTTTAATACGAGATTCTTCAATCTCGATTTTTTTGCTTGCAATCGTAGCGATAATTTCAGCAATTTCAGTTTCGAAATTTTCCATACGGGTATTCAAACCTATAATCTCGTCTTCTAAATCCTGAACCTCCAAGGGGAGCTCGCCACGTAAAATTTTAATTTCATCTATTTGGGAAACCGCTTTTTGAAGTTCGTAAAGTGCTTTTAGTTTTTCTTCAACGGTGATTTCTTTCTCTGCTTTTAATTCTGTAGCCATATTGATTACAAATAATTTATGGGGTTGGTTTTACTGTCTGAAATTTGGACTGCAAATGTAGGCATTTTTTTCGTAATTATCTCATAAAAAATGTCTTTTGTGAACTGTTCGCTTTCGAAATGTCCAATATCGGCTATTAAGATCCTATCTTGGGCATCAAAAAACTCATGATATTTAATATCACCTGAAATATATACGTCGGCATTAGCTGAAATTGCATCGGAAATAAATGAACTTCCAGAACCACCACAAAGAGCCACTCGCTTAATTTCTTTTCCAGATAAGTTTGTGTATCTAATAGTTGACAGATTGAAGATTGTCTTAAGCCGATTCAAAAAAATCAATTCATCTTCAGCATTTTCCAATTCTCCAACTACCCCTGCTCCTACCTGATTCCAAGAATTTTTTAATGAAATAAAATCAAAAGCTGGTTCTTCGTAAGGATGTATTTTGATTAAAGCATTGAGAACTTTTGACTTCAAATATTCAGGTAAAATAACTTCAATTCGGGTCTCTGGTTCCGAATGCAACTCATCTATGTTTCCGACAAATGGTTGTGCCTTTTCGTTGGCTCGAAACGTTCCCAATCCTTCGGCATTAAAACTACAAGAATCGTAATTTCCTATTTGTCCGGCTCCGGCTTTAAAAAGTGCTTGACGAGCTTTATCAGAGTAAGAACGAGGAATATAAGTGACTAACTTGAATAATGCATTTTCCTTAGGTTGAAGTATCTGAATATTTTTCAATCCTATTTTTTCAGCCATTTTTCCACTTACACCCGATAATACATTATCTAAATTAGTATGCGCGGCATAAATAGCAATATCCTCTTTGATGGCCTTTATTATACAACGCTCTATCTCATTTTGACCAATGATTTGTTTTAGCCCTTTGAAAATAAGAGGATGATGCGAAATTATCAGATTACATTTTTTCAGAATAGCTTCTTCAATTACTTCTTCAGTAATATCGATACAGACTAGTGCTGATGTAACTTCCATGTGTGAGTTACCAACAAGAAGCCCTGCATTATCATAACTTTCCTGCAACGATAATGGAGCTACTTCTTCAATAAGTTCACAAATAGATTTTACAATCATATATTTTACAGCTATTTATCGATTAAATACGTTCACAATTATTCAGCAACAGTTTCTTCTTTTTCCTCAGTTATAAATTCTGTTATTTGAGCATTGATCAGAATATTATACCAAGATAATAATTTGCGAATGTCGCTTGGATAAACACGATCACGATCAAAGTCCGGCAAAATTTCGCCCATATAGTTGCGAAGTTTGTCATTATCAGATTTCGGATCAATGGAGCAAGCAGCACCATTTTCTTTTTCTTTTAAATTTTCAAGAACTTGTCCCAATGGAACTTCGGCAGTTTCTGTAAAAATGGCAATATCGCCTAATGATACAACTTTGTCTTTTGTATAAGCAGGAATACGCTTTCCATCGATTAACGACTCAACGATTAGCATGTTTTTAGCTTGAGATACCAACTTGAAAAGTCCGGGTTTACCGGTTACTGATAAAATTTCTTTCAACATAATTTATTTAATTCGTAATTCACAATCTATTATTCATACCATTTTCTCTGAAAATTCGGTAGAATCAATATTGTGTTTGTGCGTTTATATAATTTTATACTATTTTGAACTGACAAATATAATACTAATTGTCATTTTTATAATTTCAAATTATTAATTTTTAATTATAAATTGCATCAGCTCTTTAAGTTTAATCTTTCCTTCGTAAATGGCTTTCCCTGTAATAACAGCCGGAACGGATGCTTCGTCCAACAATTCAATATCACGAACAGAGCTGACTCCACCGCTGGCAATTAAATACATATCAGGTTCTGCTGCTAACATTTTCTTATATAACTCCAATGCAGGCCCTTGCAACATACCGTCTTTACTAATGTCGGTACAAATTACTTTGCTGATTCCCTGATGAAGATAATTCTTTATAAAAGGAAACAGTTCCAGTTCTGTAGTTTCGAGCCAACCGCCAACCGCGATTTTTTCATCTTTTACGTCGGCGCCTAAAATGATTTTTTCTCCACCAAATTTAGTAATCCAGGAAGAGAAGATATCGGGATTTTTAACTGCTATACTCCCACCCGTTACCATGCCGGCTCCGCATTCAAAAGCAATTCGCAAGTCATCATCAGATTTTAAACCGCCCCCAAAATCGACAATCAAGTCGGTGCCATAAGTAATTTGTTCGAGTACTTTATGGTTTACAATATGGTGCGCTTTAGCACCGTCCAAATCCACCAGATGTAAACGGCGAATACCAGCATCGGCAAACATTTTGGCCACTTCCAACGGATTCTCGTTGTAAACTGTTTTCTGAGCATAATCACCTTGCGACAAACGAACACATTTTCCATCAATCAGATCAATGGCAGGAATAATTTCAATCACTATTGTATGATGAATTTAGTAGTTACAAAAATTAGTTACGAGTTGCAAGATTGTTTACTTACAAATTGATAATCAAAAATAGATATCAAATTATATACCTGTCTGCATGTTACAGATTAACTCTACTTTCTTTTGAATTATAACCAAAGAAAGATTGAACAAAAGTACTAAAAAAGGAAAGAAACCACAAATTGAATACGAATGCAAATACAACTGAATTTGGGAATCATTGATTTCAGAATTTCTAAAATAAGTTGAAAATGAGCTTATCCATCGATACAAAATGAATATATTTGCAACTAATTTAAAATTCAATGATCAATCAGGTATGGGATTAGACTTAGTCGAGATTTTGAAAATTGCTCCGGCAGCAGTAATAGGACTTACAGTTCATGAGTTTTCGCATGCTTATGCTGCTTATAAATTAGGCGATAGCACAGCCAAAGATGAAGGTCGGCTGACACTAAATCCGTTAAAGCACATTGATTGGTTGGGTTTCTTTTTAATTGTGGTTGCCGGATTTGGATGGGCTAAGCCCGTAACTTTCAATCCCAATAATTTGAAGAATAAACATCATGATGAGATTCTGATATCGATAGCTGGACCAATTTCAAATTTTATTCTGGCTGTTATTTTTTTTGTGGTTGCACGGCTGCTTTACTTTGTTGATTCTGTGAGTGTAAGCACAATTGGTCTTGCAACGATTCAGTTGCTGGTGCTTTGGGGTGTGATTAATTTTGGCTTATTTGTTTTCAACCTGATTCCCATCCCACCGTTGGATGGTTCACATTTGTACTTGACTTATGTAAAGGATATTAACCCCAAATTAATGATGAATATGTACAGATGGGGAACTTTCGCTTTATTCGCTATTATTATTGCTGAAAACAAATTCAACTTCAATATTCTTCACATTTCTGATTTGGTAAGTGGTATTACTTCCTTCTTTTTCAAACTTTTGAATTTCAACTAAAGACCAAACTATCGCAAAAAAAAGCTTAATCTGCATCCTCACAAAAATTTCGTGAGAATACAAATTAAGCCGCGCAAATTAAAGAAGAAATTGCTTATTCGAATTCCGATATTGTTCTTTTAATTATCCCGATACATTCCATCAACTGCTCTTCGGTCATGACCAATGGTGGTGCAAACCGAATGATATTAGTGTGCGTTGGTTTGGCGAGCAATCCGTTAGCTAGTAATCGGAGGCAAACTTCCCAAGCCAGGTCTTTATGGCCTTCATTATTAATTACCAAAGCATTCAGTAATCCTTTTCCGCGGACAAAAGAAGCAATGGTGGATGTTTCGCAAAACAGCTTCATTTCTTTCCGGAAAATTTCACCTAAAAATGCAGCATTCTCAGCCAGCTTTTCATCGCGAATAACTTCCAGCGCCGAAATAGCCACTGCAGCTGCAATCGGGTTTCCACCAAAAGTAGAACCGTGCTGTCCCGGATGGATAACATCCATAATTTTGCGACTCGACAATACCGCTGAAACCGGGTAAGCTCCACCCGATAAGGCTTTTCCGAGAATAAGAATATCGGGGTGAATATCTTCGTAATCGCAAGCCAACAGTTTCCCGGTGCGGGCAATTCCGGTTTGAACTTCGTCGGCAATAAAAAGGACATTGTGCTGACGACAAAGATCGTAGCATTTTTTCAAATATCCATCGTCGGGAACATAAGCACCGGCCTCACCCTGAATAGGCTCAACCAAAAAACCGGCGATGTTGGGATCGGAAACCAGCACTTTTTCGAGTGCATCAGCATCGTTGAACGGAACGACAATAAATCCGGGCGTAAACGGACCGTAATTATTATAGGCCTCTGAGTCGACAGAAAAAGAAATAATGGTGGTGGTTCGCCCGTGGAAATTATTTTCACAAACCACTATCTGTGCCGCATTCTCAGGCAATCCCTTTTTCTCGTACGCCCATTTGCGGCAAAGCTTGATGGCTGTTTCCACCGCTTCAGCACCGGTAT
>JAATGT010000227.1 GCA_015654525.1 Bacteroidales bacterium | reverse complement strand
ATCGCGAGCGTTTCTCCCTCCGCGAGTTCAAGGCTCACATCGTCGACGGCTGCAATGCCGGACTTCGCTCCGCTGGCGAACGCACCCATCGAACCGGAGAACGTCTTCCGCAAATTGCGGGCTTCGAGTAGCGGAGTGGCCATTTCAGAGGGTGCTTGCATCATAATCTCAGGAACGGTTTGTGGGTCGCGGCTTCAGAACTTGCCGAAAAATAGCCTCTGATTGTCATTCCGAACGAAGTGAGGAATCTCTTACAAATACTTGATTTATAAAGTATACCGGACAACTATAATTAAGTATTAAACTATTAACCTAAGATCTTTTCGTTTTTATCGGATTGTCGTGGAAAATGGTTAATTTTGCAGTCCAACTAATTTTGTACATATAAAAAACTATTGAAGTGAAGAAACATTTTTTTTTCGTAGCAATAGCCTCTATAGGCTTATTGTTCACAGCTTGTAAAACCATGCAAATAGACAAACCGACAGAGTCCTATTTGCCTTCTAATCTTGCACCTGCTCTGTCCGAATTGCCCTTGCCGGTAGAGCTTGATGTAAAAAAGCTGGAAGTTGCTGTCAACAAGAAACTGACTGGTCTGATTTACGATGGCACCAAGATTGCCAATAAAGATTTGTCGGTAAAAATATGGAAAGCACAGAACTTTACTTTTTCTATCCACAACAATGTAATCGAATACCGTATTCCGTTGAAAATATGGACGAACTTTACATGGAAAGTTCAGAAGTTTGGTTTAACTCTGGGCGATCATTATGAAGCTACAGGAAGCATTGCCCTGACTTACAAAACTACCATTAGCATTGATAAAAACTGGAAATTGGTGGCTAAAACCTCGGGGTCGGGTTATGAGTGGCTGCAAACTCCCAAAATAAATGCAATAGGTGTAACGGTTCCGGTTACTCCAGTAGCTAATCTAGCACTTACGCAATGCGATAAGCTGATAACCGACGAAATTGATAAATTGCTGTCTCAGTCTATCGACCTAAAAAAATATGTGAATAGTGCCTGGACCGAAGTGCAGAAACCCCGTCAGGTAAGTGCAGAAAACGATCTTTGGTTGCGTGTAACTCCTAAGGACGTGTATGTTTCGCCTTTCACTACAACAGGCAATAAGCTGAATCTGGCTGTAGCACTATATGCTCAGATCGAGTCATTTATGGGAGCTCAACCGGGAGCAAATGCTACTGTGGCTTTGCCTGACTTTAAATACGTCAACCATCCGGCTCAACAGTTGAATTTGAATGTAGGTGCTGATGTTACTTTTGCCAAAATTTCGGAAATAGCTAAAAAGCAATTACAAAATAAAACATTCAATGAAGGTGGAAAAACGATAACTATTACCGATTTATCAATTTTCGGGAGTGGAGGAAAAGCTGTTTTTGTAGCTGATGTTGTAGGCTCGTTCAAAGGACGTATTTATTTTACCGGCAATATGGTGTACGATCCGGAAAAAATCGCGGTTGCTATTACCAATCCTGAATTTAGTGTAAAAACATCCAACGCTCTCGTAAAATCGGCCAGCTGGTTGCTTCACGGTATGATTTTGAAAAAAATCACTCCATACCTCACTTATCCTATCAACGATACCCTGGAAAAAATGAAAGCCGATGCCAATAAGATGTTAGGTAACTACACGATTATGGAAGGAGTAGCTTTACAAGGGAAAATGAACAGTCTTACTGTTACCGATCTGACCCTGGTTCCGGGAGCAGCCCGAGTGCAAGCCAATGTAAAAGGAAGTGTGGCTGTAAAAGTACAGGATTTGAAATTCTAACTAAGTTTGACTCGCATTCGAACGCGAAAGTCCTTGGATAACTAAGATAAAACAAAGGCTTATTTTAATATAAAACCGACTGTAAATCGAGATTACGATTTACAGTCGGTTTTGCTTTTATCATTTCCACCGAAATAAAGTATCTGGTAAAAATAGGAATCTGTATTTTCAGAATTCAGTCTATTTTAGCAACAGGCTGTTGCTACTACTAGCAACAGCCCGTTGCTCGAGGCTGCAACACCTCGTTGCTGGGAGTAGCAACGATATGGTGTAATCTCTCCATTTAAAAACCGTCAAAGGTTCCTATTCCACTCTCCCACCCCGCTCAACACGTTGCTCGGTTTTCAGTGGATTGGCTTTTATTTCATCATTCCATATTCTGCTTTGATAAACATCGTATGCCAGATACAAAGCCTGACGGAACGATTCTTCAGAAGCCAGATTTTTTCCGACAATGTCGTAAGCCGTTCCATGATCGGGCGAAGTGCGAATCACAGATAAACCTGCAGTAAAATTCACCCCGGTATCCATCGATACGGTTTTAAATGGAATAAGGCCCTGATCGTGGTACATAGCCAACACACCGTCAAACTTATCGAAATTCCCCGAACCAAAAAATCCATCGGAAGGATAAGGCCCTACACAGAGAATACCTTTCGATTCAGCTTTTTTCATTGCTGGAATAATGACCGTTTGTTCTTCATCGCCAATAACACCATTGTCGCCTGCATGCGGGTTTAATCCCAATACAGCAATACGAGGACGACCAATGGAAAAGTCTTTTTTCAACGATTCATTAAATACGGTAAGCTTATCAACAATAAGTTTTTCTGTCAATTCCGTTGCAATTTTACTTACCGGAATATGACCGGTAACTACCGCCACACGCATCACATCGTTTATCAGCATCATTAATGCAGGCGTTCCGTTTCCGAACTTTTCTTCCAGATACTCTGTATGTCCGGGAAATTTAAAGTTAGCCGACTGGATATTCTTTTTATTTATGGGAGCTGTAACCAAAGCCTGTAAGCCTCCGCTTCTCAGATCTTCGGTAGCGCGTTCCAGAGCAGCCAAAGCAGCTTTTCCAGCATCTGTTGTTGAGACTCCCAAATCCACTTTAATGTCATCATCTACACAATTGATTATGTTGACACGTTTGGGATTAACTTCTTCGAGAGAGTTTATCACATTTAAATTAAAACTTTGAAGATCCAAATTCTTACGGTGGTATGCAGCAACTTTATGAGAACCGTAAATCACAGGAATAAATGTTTCGAGCATACGACTGTCAGCCAATGTTTTGAGGATGACTTCGTAACCAACACCATTGATATCACCGTGAGTAATGCCGATAATGATTTTTTCTGTTTCCATATTCTTTTGTATTTTACTGATACTGTATGGTTAATTGTTTTATTGTCTGGTTACTTTATAATTACAATGCCAAAAGTTTATTTTGCCATCGGTATTTTAGGAGTTGCAAAAAATGTCAACACTGATTCCATTAATTTAGCCCGATCGCGCTCTGATTGAATAGTTTCGAATGGAAAACCAAAACAACAGGTTTTATACATTCCGGAAAACGCAACGGCAGCACTCGAATTATTTTCGGCATACCGACAAATAGTAAAACTACCTTCGCCTGCAGGCTCAATGGCATCAGAAGATTCAACAAAATAGGATGTCGAATTGGGTTCACTGTAAAAACTCAAATCAGTTTTCTTAAATGATTTATACGGAGAACTAATTACAGTTACGTTTCCGGTCACACTCACCTGTGAAGTTCGGAATTTGTATTTCAACACATTTTCAATAAATTGCCGGTCTTCAGGAAGTGGCTTAACGCTTTCGCACAAGTCAGAGCCTAAATAAGCTCCACTGACAAAGACGTTTCCACCCTTCAGACAATAGGACTGAATTGACTGCTGCAAAGCTAATGGAAAAGTTTTAAATTCAGGTGCATTTTTAGCATTTCCTACGAAAGTTTGCTTTTGTTTACCCAATATCAAATCTACAACTTTATATTGATTCAAATCAATATCAGAAGTTAAGATAGCTTTTTCCGAACAAGACACAAAAGAATATCCGGCCGATTTAATTGCCCGTCCATGCAAATATGGATAATCAAATGTATTACCGGCAATTACCTTCATCTCATAATTGGCATGACTAGCCCCGAAGCCGGGGGCATCATCACTCACCCAGGGATCTCTTCGCTTAAAATCATATTGCTTTCCCACAAACGATATTTCAGAGTGATAAGGCACTCCCGCATCTTTATCGTTGATAAAGCCGGCACATGTATCCGAAAAGAAACTGGCCGGGGCACTGAGTCGATTAAAGCCGTTTACAATCAGCACTTCGCCTTTTTCATTCAACGCACGGTAAGCCGACAGAATTTCGGAAGGAAAGCTTTCGCCACCTTTATTGAGTGCCGTAACTTTGAAACTGTAAATCTTCCCGGGCACAATAGTCATTTTTATTCTGTTGGTGTTGAGCAATACTCCATTATCAAAATCACCATCGTCAACACGCGTATAAATCACATACTGTTCTGCTTTAGCAGTTGGCTCAAGGCTATCGTTTACAGCCATCCATTGTATTTCAAGTTTATTCTTTTCCACAAAACGGCAGCTGAACTGATCAACAGGAAGTGGCTGAACTACATAATTCATTTTATTCGTTGCAGAAAGATATTTCAGCATTCCCTTATACACAGATCGGCTCACCGCGAAACGGAAGCACGGGTCGAGTCCGTAACGCATATCAGCAAAGTTCTGATGCGAGAGTAACTCAAGCAACATAGTAGGGACTTCAGGTACACGCGATTCGCTGTATGATTTGTTCCACATTTCACGGCGCGTCCATTCTGGCGCAAATTGTCTGCGAATATCACTGACTATCTGAGTTTGTATTATATCTGTCAGATCGCGCGAAGCCCAACGCGAAACGCCGTTTTCAAAGGTTGTTTTTCCGTTACTGTTTTGCACCGTATAAATTCCCAATGTACCGATAATTGAATCCTGGCGCGAAGTCCCGGCATCGCTATGAAAAGCAAGTGCCAAATCGATAGGAATATTCAGACCTTTCCGGGTTGGAGCGTTTTTTGATCCGCCTACCAGATAATTAACCCAGAATCCCCGCGACTGAAAATCATCCAGATAATCATTTTGTCCTTTAGTTCGGCTATAAATACTATCCGGGATACCCGCCCATTGCAACCAATACCGGGCAGCTTCGGTATAACGGGGGTAATGACTAATCTCAGGTTCGGGAATAACAACCGGTCTTGAAGTTGTACTATCAGTTGTTTGTACCGCCACAACCGGCGTCGCAAGCGGACTTCGGGCCATATTACCCATACCACCACCAAACTTCACAGCATCAGCAGTCACCACTGTTTCATTATCGGAACTCAGATTGGTCAATACAACTTTGTTGTCGTGATTTCGTCCTTTATCAAAATAAAAATGTCCCAGATACAGCCATGTTCCGCCATTCATGGTTTGATTAACCCTAAATTCTGTTTTACCTCCTTTGTGATAAACCGTATAGTGAGCTGTACTTGTACTGTTCGGTAATGTTTTATATGAAACATACACCGCATACCGTCCTTCTTCCGGAATATTGGGTATCCATTCCACACGACTCGCTTCATCCGGATCAGTAACCGCCTGAGCTTCCCGAAAAGTTCCTAATGTAAATGGATTGTCGCCCTGTAAGTAGAATTTTTTAGTATCACCAAAGCCCGGCTCGCTACCCTTTTTCCATTTTCGCCTATCGCTTTGTTCTCTGTAACGGGAAGAATAATCACTGGCATCATTGTCAACAATCACTTCATTGCTTTGAGTATCCCGCTCGCGGGGGAGTAACACATTAGCACCTGCATTTTCCAACATAGGCACCAGGTAAGGCAATACATACGACTGTGTATACAAATCCTCCACAACCTGAAAAACGCGGGCACGCTGCCATATCCAGTGAGCTTGCTTCTGGTCATAATATCTACCATGACTTTGCCAAAGGGCAATGTTCCGGTTTTGCATTCCATTTTGAATATCAAACGGACGCGAAATATTTTTCACCAAAGGAGGAACAAGAGACGAAAAACGAAAGAGCCGGCTTGAATCAACTCCCGTAGTACGAAAAAGATTTGGAATCAGATCTTCGATTTTCTTGTTTCCTACCTGGCAAACAATGGCGTAAGTTTGATATTTTGGTCCTACAACTTTAGCTATGGCATTATAAATTCGTTGGACATTGTCCGGACGAAAAGGGATGTATGCCAATTTTTCATTTACATCCACATGAATGGTGCTTGTTTTGGCATTGGCATAAAAATCAATAACACTTACCCGACCAATACGTATATAACTATTTACAATGACCGTGAGCGAGTCCGAAATCTGAACTTCAGGTTTCTTTTGTCCATAAGATATGGTTGTCATCTCTAAAATTAAAGCGAGAAAAACCCAACCATTTTTTAAATATTGTCTCATATTTTTCAGTTACGAGTTACGCGTGTAAACAAGTACAACTATAATCCAAGTGCCTTATTCCTGTTTTTTCTTTTTTTCGTTTTCTAAGGTAGATAACATACCGCATGCTGCAAAAATATCCTCACCCCGCGACCGACGTATAGTGGAAGTCACTCCATTGCTGGTTAGATAATCCCGAAAGAAAGTCATCTTCTCGGAGGTAGAGCTCCGAAGATCAATGCCGGGAATAGCATGAAAACGGATCAAATTAACCCGACAATCAATACCTTTCAGGATTTTCACCAGTTCCACAGCATGACGCATGGTATCATTCACTCCATCAAATAAAATATACTCGAATGAGACACGGCGTTGTTTACTGAAATCGTGCTTCCGAAGTTCTTCCAGAACATTGGCAAGCGGATAAGATTTCTCAACAGGCATCAATTCTAAGCGTTCGTGTGTAAAAGGAGAGTGCAGACTGATGGCCAGATGGCAGTTTGATCTTTCCAGAAAAACCTTCATTCCGGGAATGAGTCCGATAGAAGAAACAGTTATCCGGCGTGGGCTCCAACCATAGCCATAATCAGCTGTCAGAATATCCAACGACCGCAGCATGGCCAATGTGTTATCAAAAGGTTCTCCCATACCCATAAACACCAGATTTGTGAGCGTTTCGGCTTCCGGAATAGACATGATTTGATTCATAATCTCCGTTGTACTAAGTTGAGCTACGAATCCCTGTTTACCGGTCATGCAAAACTTGCAACCCATCTTGCATCCCACCTGCGATGAAACGCAGAGTGTAGCCCGATCTTCATCTGGAATATAGACTGATTCTATAAAATGTCCATCCTCTGTTTGGAAAAGATATTTCTTAGTTCCGTCAACCGATTCAACTGCCTGAACCGGCAGCTTACGCCCCACTTCATATTTTTCATCCAGCAAAGCCCTGTTTTTGGCCGACACATTGGTCATTTCATTTACTGTAAAAACGCGCTTTTTGTAAAGCCATTCTGAAATTTGTTTGGCCGTAAAAGCCGGCATTCCTAATTCAGATACTATCGCTTTTAATTCATCAAGGGTTTTGCCTACGAGTGCTATTTTATTCATTATTCAAATACTTGGTTGCTTAAAAAAAAGTCGTTATTTACATTACAACTTTACGCTTAATTCTTAAATTATTTGCGCAAAGTTACATAAACTTGATGACAAAAAGAAAACGGAATGAAATTACTCATCCCGTTTTCGGCATATTAGAAGTTATATCGTATAACTTAGAAGAAATTTAATCGATTATCTACAATATCTGCTTTATCTTTTAAATCCTGAAGAATGATATACGGCAATGCATATCCCATACGACCATTCAACTGCATTTTTTCCATATTTACATTAAATGGTTGTGGATTTTCTTGCTTATTTGAAGTGCGAATAACATATACTCCTGCATTTCCTTTTATGGGTGCAGAAACTTTACCCAAGGCAGCAATCGAAGATTTACCAATTACGGTTGGTTCAAAACCAGCACGTCCAAACTGATAAGAAGCAAAGTTCACCGCTGGTGCTGTTTTTACAGAGTCTTTCAAAAAAGCTGCCAAGCCTTCCAACGAACCGGTTTTGCCTAATTGTGCCGACAAGTTTTTAATGATCAACTCTGCTTTTTTATCTTTAATAATTTCAGCTTTTAATTGATCTGAAACTTTGTCGACCGAACGATAACCCTTTTTATTTAGTTCCTTCGTCATTACTACTACGAATTTTGTTCCGCAATCAAACACATCCGAAACCTCATTTTTACTGCTTTTGAACACCCAACGAAGAACTTGTCTTGATTGGTTGATATCAGCAATTTTTTCAGTAGTCTGCGGAAGCTCATTAGCGGGACGAACCAAATAACCTTTTTCCTTAGCTTTTTTACTGAAATTATCTGAGTTCAAATCAACAGCAAACTGTTTTGCATCATTGTAAATCTTACTGTATGATTTACTGCTTGGCACCACCTTACGATTCAGAATAGCTAATTTCACTTTGCTACGGGCCGGAGTTTTATCCATTACCTGCATAATCTGAACTCCTTGAGCATTCTTAATCGTGAATACTTCATTTTTAGCTTTAGTAAAAGCCTGAGCCGAAATTTCTTTATCTACTCCCTGAACTCCATCTTGCAACCAACCAATTTCGCCACCATTAGCTGCAGTTTGTTTTACTGCTGAATGTTTTTTAGCCAAAGCAGCAAAATCACCACCTCCTTTAATTACAGCTACCAAACTATCAGCTTTACCCGCATCTGCAGTAGCTAAAAATATATGACGCAATTTCACTGAATCGGATTGCATAATACCTGATTGCATAATGCGAGCCATTGTATACGTATCATTTGCGAAAACCGGACCGTAGATAGCACCAGTACTTCCACTAAATGCAAAACCTTTCAATGCTGCAGGAACGGTTTTTTCAGAATAGTTGTGACCGTCATACATAATATCCGAATTTGAATTTACTAATCCGGCAACATCTGTTGTAGTTCTAAACTCAGGAGCCAATTTATTAATCCAGTTTTCAGCCTCTTTGTAATCTTCTTTCTGAGGCTTAATATCAAAAGCTACATAATCGAAAGAACAGTTAGCTTCTTGTTTGTATTGCTCTTTTTGCTTGTTGTAGCGATCTTTAATCTCGCTTTCACTTACTTTTATGTCAGCATCCGGAACTGCGAAATAAGGTTGAACCACATAAGCTACATCCACAGTAGTTTTACGATCCTGAAAACTCATTTTCGCATCTAGACTATTAGCTGAAACCGCTTTCGAAATCAATGCATTATATTTTTCCTGAAGAATGCTATTTTTTACATTATTTTCCCAGAATTTCCAATAACTTTTAGCCTTTTCCAACTGTTGTTTCATTTCCTCGCTGGTAGGAGCTTGCTCCAAACTGTTCAAAAACTGGATTAAAGCAGGACGACTAAACTGACCATTTTCACCTGCAAATGAACGGCGTTGTTGAATCATTGGGTGAATATTATTACCAATCAATCTATCCGAGAGTTCATCAGGGCTTACAGCAAGACCCAACTTTTTAGCTTCTGCATTCAAAATTCGTTCATTAACCATACTTTCCCAAACCGATTGACGAAGTTGAGCTGTAACTTCTTCACCTAATTCGGTTCTTCCTGTCTCAATTTTGTAAACTTCAGTCATTTGGTCAATAGCAGCTGTATAGTCTTTGATATTAATATCATCACCAACAATTTTCGCAACTGTTTCTTTTGATTTATTAAAAAAGGTAGACCCTTCTTTCAGGAAGTCTCCTACAATAAAGGCTAATAGCGCAAGCCCTACCACCGCTACAAGTAAAACTCCCTTGCTTCTAATCTTATCTAATACTGCCATTTTCTTGAAATTAATTTATATTTTTTGATTTGATTTTTTCAATGAATTTGAGGGCACGAATATACAAAAAAAAAGTTTACGAAGCCGTAAATTCTAAATTTTTCTATATTTTTTAGCGAAAACAGGCTTGACTAATATCCGGTTCCAACTTTTACCAATTCAATTCTGTTGTTTGTAACTTTTACGCATTTAATTGTAAACCCTTCTATTCTGATAATTTCATTCAATTTTGGAAAATGTTGGTGATTATGCAGGATAAATCCAGCAATTGTTTCGTAATCATCAGATTCAGGAATATTCAGTTTAAAACGGGTATTAATTGTTTCTACATCCAATCGACCGGAAAATAAGTATTCATTCTCCCCTGTTTGCTGAGCTACATAATCCCGGTTATCGTGTTCATCCTCTATTTCACCAAAAATTTCTTCAATAATATCTTCGAGTGTAACAATTCCGGCAGTTCCACCAAATTCATCCACTACCACAGCAATACTCTTTTTCTGCAGCATGAAAATTTTCATAAGCTTTTGTGCCGCCATATTTTCTGGGACTATCGGAATCTGGTTAATTCTCTTTTTCCAATCATTCTGATGTTCAAACATCTCAGAAGAGTGTATATAACCGATAATATTATCAATATCACCTTTATAAATTGGGATTTTCGACAATCCTGTTTCTATAAAGGTTTCTTTCAGGACTTCCACCGTACTGGTCTCATAATCCAATGCAATAATATCGGTTCGCGGTACCGAGCAATCACGCAACTTCACTTTGGAAAAATCAAGAGCATTTTGAAATATCTTCACTTCATTTTCAACTTCCTTCTCGCTTTCATTATTTTCAAAGCTCTCCTGAATTAAAAAATTGAGGTCTATACGCGAAAAAACATTTTCCTGAGTTTTCTGACTTATTTTGACACCAAAGAGTCCTAACATCTTCATCGAGATCCACGTGCTGAATCTGGAAACCGGATATAAAGCAACATAGAAAAGAAGCAATAGCCAAGAAAAAAGACGCAACCATAAATTCGGGTTTATCCGAAAGATTGTTTTCGGAAGAAATTCTCCGGTAATCAAAACAATAGCCGTAGCTAGAATGGTTTGGAGAAAAGTGATCAGAAGCTGGTTACCTAACGGACTTAGCCAAGGTGTCATCACTTCAGCCATAAGTAACCCATAAATTACCAAACTGATATTATTCCCCACCAGCATAGTGGAAATAAACTGTTGTGGATTTCGGTAAAAAATAGATAAAATGGAAGACGTCAGATTTCGTTGTTTCTTATCCAATTCAAAACGCAATTTATTTGAAGTGACAAAAGCAATTTCCAACCCCGAAAAGAATGCGGAGAAAATCAACGTTAGCAAGATGAGTATAAAACTATCCAAAATTGTTTTTGCTTTGAAATATGATTATCGTTTGAGTGCAAAGATACAATTTTTTACATAGTTTGAATCTGTCTTATTCGAAATTCACATATTAATCGGCAAAAAATTCAAAAGAAAATTCATTGAATTCACACTGTGGAAAGGAGGTCAAATCAAATAGAAATAATTATTTATTTTGTAACAAATTAAGTATCTGAATTTTGAAAATCTGAACAAAAAGAAATTCCGATTTATTCTCCAGAGCACTTGCAGGATAAAAAAAAAGCCGTATCTTTGCAACCGCTTTTGAAAAACGATCTAGTAGCTCAGCTGGTAGAGCACATCCCTT
>JAATGT010000173.1 GCA_015654525.1 Bacteroidales bacterium | reverse complement strand
GAAATTACTTTATTTAGTACAAAGAAAAATACTTGAAAAGATTAACCCCATTGCTGGTTGGAAGCAAATTATGGCACAATTTATTATTATTTTTGAACTTAGATGGAATATCAATTAATTATCCTTTTTGACACAGTTTATCGAATAGACCCATTAATTGATATTTTTCTGTCCAGAATGGAAAGTGGTAACAAACAGTTGTGAGTAAGCTTCTATGACATTAGTATTTCATTTCAAAAAAAATAAAACAGATACAGGCACCGAAAAACAAAAAAAAGAGTTAAAGTATTATTTGCAGAGGATTGAATAAAGAAAATAAGGTTACCTTTGCGCCGAATTTAAAAAAATATCCAATTATGGACGACGACCCTGCGATACGAAATTTAGTAAAAAACACCCTGATTTAGGGAGTCGTCTGTTCGCATTTATCCTACAGCCAACTTTCTAAATCTACAAAAAAAGGAGGTGGCAATGACATCACAAATCACATTTTACTTAAGCCAGATAACTGGCTGTAAGATCTATGACGTGAACGGAACCCGTTTGGGTAAAGTCATGGACATAATCGTAAACACTAATCAACCGGGCCCCTCACACGAAGAGGCTTTCAGGCCGGTTATTGTAGGACTTAAAACTAAAATAAACGGCGACATCCGTTATTTAAACTTTGAGTTTATTAAAATCGAAAGCAAATTAAGAGGTTTCTCTTTCGTTTGCTACCAAACCGATTTTCTTCCCGATTCAATTGTTGACAATTGTTTACCATTGGTAAAGAATATTCTGGACCGACAAATTGTAGACATAAATGGTCGCAAACTAGTGCGCGTAAATGACATTCGTTTAGTCTCGATAGCTTCGGGGACTTATGCCATTGCTGTTGACATCGGCACCGAAGGTCTATTCAGACGTATGGGCGTTGCCGATCTGGTCAACAACATATTAAGTTTAGTAAAGCTGAATCTGCCCACACGATATATTTTGTGGGATGATGTTGAAGCATTCGACAGCTCAAATTTCAACATTAAGCTTTCCTACTCCACCAACAAACTACAACGGCTCCATCCATCCGACCTCGCTGATATCATTGAGGAAATGGGTTCCAAATCGCGTACAAAAGTATTTGAATCGCTCGACGAGGAAAAGGCAGCCGACGTACTGGAAGAAATGGAACCTTACGCACAGGCTCAGATTATCGAAAGCTTATCTATTGGCAAAGCTGCTGATGTATTGGAAAAAATGCCAGCCGATGAAGTTGCTGACTTATTCGATGAACTGGAGGACGAGACAGTGGAATTACTGCTCAACGAAATGGAAAAAGAATCTTCGGAAGAAGTTCGAGAACTGTTGGAATATGAGGACAAAGAAGTTGGTAGCCTCATGACTACCGATTACCTATCTTTCCGAGAAGACATGACCATTGAAGAAACCCTAAATGAACTGCGCATCCAAAAGCCGGAAGCAGATATGATTTATTCGTTATTCATCACGGATCCGAACGAAAAACTTATTGCAACGGTATCATTAAGAGATTTAGTTATTTCGTTACCTGCAATGACTCTTTCCGAAATTATGAATACAGACATTATCTGTGTAAAGGATGAAGATAAAATTGACACACTGGGTTCTATAATTTCAAAATATGATCTATTAGCTATACCGGTAACTGATGCTGAAAATACATTAATGGGAATGGTTGTAATAGATGATATCGTTGAAGACCTAATGTATAAAGGAAAAACAAAGAAAGGAGGTAGATCATGGCGTTGATGCAATACAGCGAATTCACAAAAAGAAGAAAAAACATCTGGCGAAATCTGATTCTCTTTTTAGCTGTTTTAGGTCCGGGAATTATTACCGGAAGTGTGGATAACGATGCCGGTGGAATTACTACCTATTCCATTGCAGGTGCCATGTACGGATACAATTTGTTGTGGACCATGATACCTGCTTTTATCGTATTGGTGGTTGTTCAGGAAATGAATGCCCGGATGGGCATTGTTTCCGGAAAAGGATTAGCCGATTTGATTCGTGAAAATGCTGGTGTAAAAATTACATTTTTCATATTTGTAGGTCTACTCATTGCTGATATAGGCAATACCACTACTGAATTTGCAGGTGTGGCCGGCAGTATGCAGGTTTTCGATATAAGCAAGTACATCAGTGTTCCTGTTGCAGCCGTGTTGGTATGGTGGCTGGTAGTAAAAGGAACATACAAATTTAGCGAGCGTGTATTCCTTATTTTCAGTGCATTCTTATTAGTCTATGTTGTTTCCGCCATTATGGGCAAACCGCATTGGCATGACATTGGTCAGGCAATGATAAAACCAGATATTAAATACAATAAAGAATATCTTGCCGTGGTCATTGGAATCATAGGTACTACCATTGCCCCATGGATGCAGTTTTATATGCAATCGGCTGTAATTGAAAAAGGATTGAAAATAACCGACTACAAGTACACCCTGTGGGATGTTATTATAGGCAGCGTCATTACTGTAGTAGTTGCATTTTTTATTATCATAGCCTGTGCTTCGACCCTACATATAAACGGAATAGTTATTAATGAAGCAAAAGATGCGGCAATGGCTCTAAAACCTATTGCTGGTGATTTAGCATCAATCACTTTTGCTTTCGGATTATTTATAGCATCAATTTTCTCTGCAACTATATTACCTGTTGCGACAGCATTTTATGTGTGCGAAGCTTTTGGATTCGAAGCTGGTATTGATAAGAAATGGAAAGAAGCTCCACAATTTTACTGGTTATTTACTTTTATCATTATTCTCGGTGCAGCTATTATACTGATACCTAATGCACCACTGATTTTAATTACCTTGTGGTCGCAAGTAGCTAACGGATTATTGCTTCCTGTGGTTTTACTTTGCATGATACTGCTGGTAAATAAAAAAGAAGTGATGGGTGAATACGTAAACAAGACATGGCAAAATGTTATTGGTTGGGCAACCATTATTATTTTAATTGGATTATCTGTAACACTTCTGGTTACATCATTTTTATAAAATGCTACCACTGTATTATTTACAGAAAGAGGATGCCTTTGAGGCATCCTCTTTTTTTATCTTTCTTTTGAAAGTGTCTTTAAGGCTGCAAGCCCTGATATACTAGCCCGATGCAAAACTAAGTGACGCGTTGGGTTTAATGCAACAAATACACAATGCACTCTAAAATGGCAATATATTTTATTTCAATATATTACACTTGATTTACAGCCCGAAAACCTGTTCCATATACAGAATTTCAAAGCTGCACCTTGGGTAGTATACTAACCTTGCAGACTGCATTTTCTCTTTTTATTATAAGCACATTATTATCAATAAAAAAAGAGATCCAGACTAAAGTCAAGATCTCTTTTTTGAGAGCGGAAGACGGGACTCAAACCCGCGACCCTCAGCTTGGAAGGCTAATGCTCTATCAACTGAGCTACT
>JAATGT010000071.1 GCA_015654525.1 Bacteroidales bacterium | reverse complement strand
TACTTAATAGAAATTAATCCGCTGACACAAAAAGAAAAAGAAAGGAAATGGTACGGAATTATTGGCGAAAATTTATCCAGTTTCCTTGATGAAAAGATAAAAAAATTAAATGAGGCTGATTGATGTTTAAAGTATTAGTATTCCTTTTGTTATTGGTGTCGTGGACGTGTTTTTCATCTGAAGTTTCGAAAGATGTTCGTTGTTTTACCTCGGTTGATGGAGGAATAAGCTTAAAGCTTGCACTTTTAACAGATAACAAATGGATGGGTGGTTATATTATATATAAAAATTCGCCTTCAGTCATAACGATAGGACCGATCAAAAGTGAATGTGAAACATTGTACGTTGATCGCCCATTAGAAATCACGACTACATGGCTTGAAATAGTTAATGGTAGTGTTACAGGTAAATTTACGACAGTGCATCAAGGTGCAATTTTTTCTTATTTAGATTATTCCAGTGTAGATAAAAAAGATGTGATTAATTTCGTACAAAATGATGATGCGTTCGAAGACAATGAATGTAATTGGAAATAAATATGTTTTCAATAAAAAATCGGTCCGTACTTTTAGGCCGTAAAATATATGGTAGGTTTCAGAATGTTTCAAACAAGGCATGTTTTATTTTAAAAGCTCAGTTTATTCCATTTTCAGAAATTATTTATATCATCACCAAACGAGCAATTGTACTTTGCTATAAGTAGGGTGTTGTCTAAGAATATAAAAATTTATTAAAATTCTAAAATCGAATTAAAGATTTTCTCAGCCGCTTTGTCCCGACTTTAATAAGTTGCCTTTTTGGCTGCCATTTATACATCTAATTCTGCTTAATAGTTCGTTATCTTTAAAGACAAACATTCCGGAATGAAATTTGTGGGTGGGGCCCATTCTATCGGTGCTCGTAAATATTTCGTATGTGTAGTCCCCATTGGTCAAACGAATACTTGTTACAATATTAGAACCTTCAGGCTCGCTCAATTTCAATTGTGATGGATCTGTTTTTTGCTTTAATATTATTTCTGGCGCGGCGTTTCGTTTTCCATAAGAATATAATATGTACGAGTTTTCTTTTTCGAGCTTAATTTCCTTTCCTGAGGTGGTATTGCAAAAAAATATTAGCGCAGAAGGTATTGCGGTTCCACTTAAGCAAAAGTAAAGGAATATGGTTGTGATTAAGGTTTTGTACTTCATATGAACTTCTCACATGGAACGTCATTTCGACGTAATTGGTATTGGAATAGCTTAGCATATTTAATTCTCGGAAATGAAATCGAGACTACTTTCCAAGCGAAAAAATTGATAAATACTTTGCTAGCTATTTTTATGATATATTAATATCTCCCAATGGATTTATTTATTTTCCGTTTTGCAATGTTTGACGAAGTGTAGCCTTTCTTTGCATCAAAGTTCAAGGTATATCCCGTATAATTTTATTTGTACTGCTTCCTCTTTTTCCCTACGCGCTATGTAATTAGTTAGCAAAAAGAGCATCGGGCTTCATCGGGTGAATGCTAAATATAACTATATACCATATATAATAATTTAAATGCTAAGCCAGTTATCTATCTTATTTCCCAGCGATAGCGTCGTTACCGTTCGATAAGGCATTCCTTTATCAATTATTGTCACACATTTGGCCGGTCAGGGGCGATCAGTGCAGAACCCGGATCGTCATCACAAAACGCGGATTTACTCAAGAGATAGTCTTTTCTTACTGGTATAAAAGGTATCAAGGTATATAGTTATTCCAATACGAGAAACCCCCGGAGGAATGATGAAAACAGCATTAACCGGCGTCATCACCGCGCTGCTGACGCCCTACGATGAACAATTCCGCATCGATGAGGCAAGCCTGCGCAGCCTGGTGCGCCATAACATACAACAGGGCGTTGATGGACTTTATGTGGGTGGTTCAACGGGGGAGGCGCTGCTGCAAAACGGCGCCGAGCGGCGGGAGGTGCTGCGTATCGTGGCAGAAGAAGCAAAAGGCAAGCTGGCGCTGGTGGCCCATATCGGCGGCATCAGCACCGCCGAAAGCTGCGTCCTGGCGGAAGCGGCGGCGGAGGATGGCTATGACGCGGTGTCAGCGGTGACG